>QRVH01000113.1 GCA_003458705.1 Eubacterium sp. AF22-9
ATAGGACTTCTGGTTTAATAAAGTGCATTGAATTCATAAAATACAGAAAGGGAAAAATATGTTAGATGTATTTGGTTTGTTTAAAGTGGATACACTGTATGTAGTTATAGGACTTCTGGTACTTACTGTTGTTGCTATAGTACTTGCAATTGTTGCGATATGTAAGTCAGTATCCATGATGAAAAAATACGAGATGATGATGGAAGGCTCTGATGGAAAGAGCATGGAGAAAATGGTAAGAAAATATACCGATGACATTATCAATCTTCAGAAGACAAGTGAAGATAATACAGAAGCTATTAAGGACATATATGAAAAGATGCAGCTTACATTCCAGAAGGTTGGTGTGAATAAGTATGACGCATTCCATGAAATGGGTGGAAAGTTAAGCTTTGCATTATGTATGCTTGATAAGAAGGATAATGGTTATGTTGTAAATGTAATGCACAGCAATGATGGATGTTTTGCATATATTAAGGAAATTGTTAATGGAAAGTCTTACATTGAACTTGGCAAGGAAGAAGAAAAGGCAGTTAATCAGGCTCTGGCAGGTCGTATGGGAGACGAAGAATTAAGCAAAGAAGTTAATGATTTAGTACAGAAAGACAAAATGTAATTGAAAATATATTGAAAAAGGTGCATAATAGCATTTGGTAAATTTGATAAAATAGTGTCAATTATAGGACACGGAAATGAGGAGTAATGTTAGATTTAAAATTTGTCAGAGAAAACCCGGATATTGTTAAACAGAATATTAAGAATAAATTTCAGGACAGAAAGCTTCCACTTGTAGATGAAGTTATCGAGCTTGATGCAAAGGCTCGTGCAACACAGACAGAAGCTGATGAGTTAAGAGCCAACAGAAACAAGCTTTCTAAGCAGATTGGTGCTCTTATGGCACAGGGTAAGAAGGAAGAGGCTGAGGCAGTTAAGCACAGGTAAGTGCAGATGCAGCAAAGCTTGCTGAATTAGAGGCTGCTGAGAAGGAACTTAATGAAAAGGTTACTAAGATTATGATGACTATTCCTAATATCATTGATCCTAGTGTACCAATCGGTAAGGATGACAGCGAGAATGTTGAAATCGAGAAGTTTGGTGAGCCTGTAGTTCCTGATTTTGAAATTCCATACCATACAGATATTATGGAAAGATTCAACGGAATCGATATGGATGCAGCTGGTAAGGTTGCTGGTAACGGTTTTTATTACCTTATGGGTGATATTGCAAGACTTCATTCAGCAATTATTTCATATGCAAGAGATTTCATGATTGACAGAGGATTCACATATTGTATTCCTCCTTATATGATAAGAAGTAATGTAGTTACTGGTGTTATGAGCTTTGATGAAATGGATGCCATGATGTATAAGATAGAGGGTGAAGATCTTTACCTTATCGGAACAAGTGAACATTCAATGATTGGTAAGTTCATCGACACAATTACACCAGAGGAAGAACTTCCTAAGACACTTACAAGTTATTCTCCATGTTTCAGAAAGGAGAAGGGTGCTCACGGTATCGAGGAAAGAGGTGTATATAGAATTCACCAGTTCGAGAAGCAGGAAATGATTGTTGTCTGCAAACCAGAAGAAAGTAAAATGTGGTTTGATAAGTTATGGCAGAACACAGTAGATTTCTTCAGAACAATGGATATTCCAGTAAGAACACTTGAGTGCTGTTCAGGAGATTTAGCTGACCTTAAGGTTAAGTCTATTGATGTTGAAGCATGGTCACCAAGACAGAAGAAGTACTTTGAGGTTGGTTCATGCTCTAACTTGGGAGATGCACAGGCAAGAAGACTTAAGATAAGAGTTCAGGGTAAGGACAAGAACAAGTACTTTGCACATACTCTTAACAACACATGTGTTGCACCTCCAAGAATGCTTATTGCATTTCTTGAGAACAACCTTCAGGCAGATGGAAGAGTTCTTATTCCAGAGGCACTCCGTATGTACATGGGTGGAAAGACAGAATTAGTACCAGTTAAGTAATATGAATTGTAATAAAAGAAACGTCAGCAAGACATTTTTATAAATGTTTAGCTGACGTTTTTTGTATAAATACATAAAAAATAAAAGATTAATAGATTTATTAACAAAATCCACAATTTATCAACAATAATTGTGGATAACTAATTAAAAATGTGAATAA
>QRVH01000114.1 GCA_003458705.1 Eubacterium sp. AF22-9
AAATAATCACCTTCAATAAGTCTTGAAACAAACATGTGTCTGGTCAAATTCAAATAATACGTGATTGTTAGTAAAGTAAATATTAACAAAACTTTCTGCATCAGCATTAGAAAGCATCTGGTTGATCTTGAAATAATCACCTTCAATAAGTCTTGAAACAAACATGTGTCTGGTCAAATTCAAATAATACGTGATTGTTAGTAAAGTAAATATTAACAAAACTTTCTGCATCAGCATTAAGAATCTTGCTTATCTCCTGAAGAGTCTTTCCTGGAATTACACTCTTACATTATCAGCTCTTCCATCAAGCTTAATGTTACGGATAGCAATTCTGTGTCCGTCAAGACCTACAACTTTAAGATTACCTTCACTTAACTTTAAGATTACCTTCACTTATTTCAAAAAGTTCACCTGTCATCATTTTATTATTATCATTCATGGCAATAGAGAATATTGTCTGATTGATTACTTCTCTTAACTGGAACTGTGAAAGAGTAATCATTTTGTCTTTTATAATAGCTGGAAGATAAGAGAAATCTTCTCCTGATTTTCCGGCTATATTGAATTTACTCTTTTCACATGTGATAAGAGCATTATTATTAGAGTCTGTAGATAAAGTAATATCATTGTCAGGAAGCTTTCTTACAATTTCAGAGAAAAGCTTTGCATCAATGGCAACTTTACCCTTTTCTATAATTTCACCTTCTACTATAGTTTCGATTCCAAGTTCCATATCATTTCCTGTGAACTTGATTTCGTTAGTAGTAGCATCGATGAGGATGCATTCGAGAATATTCATTGTTGTACGTGTAGGTACAGCTTTCATTACAATACCTACAGCTTTGTTTAAGTTGGATTTAGTAAAAACTAATTTCATGTTGATAACTTCCTTTCGAAAAAAATGTAGTGGTGTGAGTCATAATTTCATGTTGATAACTTCCTTTCGAAAAAAATGTAGTGGTGTGAGTCATATATAAATATATAATTTCAGTCGCCGTAGTCTTAGGCACTGTTAAAATGTTAAAAAACGCTGTAAAGCCACAAAAAATACTGTTATGAGGCTTTGTATAACTTTGTTGGAAATGACATTTAAACCTGTTAAAACACTGTGAAAAAATCCAGTGGCTGATAAAAAGAAAAAATGGTAAAAAAAGTTATACAATTAATTCAACATTTAAATAACATGAAATTCACAGATTATCCAAAGACGATTGTGGATAACTTTTAAGAAGGATTAAGCTTCTTTATTAATATATCAACAACATTCTTTGTAGACTCATTGGTTACAGTCTCTTTGGCAATCTTGTCCGCACCATATATTACAGTAGTATGATCCCTATTTCCCATAGCTTTTCCGATAGCCTCAAGAGGAGTCTGCGTCATCTGTCTGCACAGATACATGGCAATCTGCCTTGGAAATGCTATATCTGCACTTCTTCTGTGAGATATGATATCTTCAGGCTTGATGTGGAAATGTTCAGCTACAACTTCAATAATAAGTTCAGGTGTTATCTCCTTTTTAGAATATGGAGATATAAGATCCTTAAGTGTATTCTCCGCAAATTCAGCAGTCAGAGGAGTATGTGAAAGCTTGGAATAAGCCGAAAGTTTAGTAAGCGCCCCCTCAAGTTCCCTGATACTTGAAGTAATATTAGTTGCAACATAGTCCTTAACTTCATAAGGAAAATCAATACCTAATGCCTCTGACTTCTTATTAATAATAGCCATCTTAGTTTCATATGTAGGTATCTGTATATCAACAGGAAGACCACTTTCGAATCTTGTACGGAGTCTGTCCGGTAAAGTTTCCATTTCTTTAGGAGGTCTGTCGGATGATATAACAATCTGCTTTCCTACAAGATAAAGATCATTAAATGTGTTGAAGAACTCTTCCTGTGTAGAAAGTTTACCTATGATGAATTGAATATCATCAATAAGAAGAACATCAATATTACGGTATTTGTTTCTGAATTCAGTATTCTTGTTAGTCTTAACCGATTCAACCAGCACGGATATGATCACATTTTCAAAAAGTAAGTTTCTAAACGCTTCCTTCCGGCTCATGCCAAGAGAAAACATCACGCCGTATTCCTGTTTTCTTGATGCCAGAAA
>QRVH01000115.1 GCA_003458705.1 Eubacterium sp. AF22-9
TATGGGATATCTCATCTTGAGGGGGGCTTCACGCTTAGATGCCTTCAGCGTTTATCCCGTCCCGACTTGGCTACCCGGCTATGCATTTGGCAATGCAACCGGTGCACCAGAGGTCAGTCCATCCCGGTCCTCTCGTACTAAGGACAGCTCCTCTCAGATATCCTACGCCCACGCCGGATAGGGACCGAACTGTCTCACGACGTTCTGAACCCAGCTCGCGTACCGCTTTAATGGGCGAACAGCCCAACCCTTGGGACCTACTACAGCCCCAGGATGCGATGAGCCGACATCGAGGTGCCAAACCACTCCGTCGATGTGAACTCTTGGGAGTGATAAGCCTGTTATCCCCAGGGTAGCTTTTATCCGTTGAGCGATGGCAATCCCACTTTCATACCACCGGATCACTAAGTCCTACTTTCGTACCTGCTCCACCCGTCGGTGTCGCAGTCAAGCTCCCTTCTGCCTTTGCGCTCTTCGAATGGTTTCCAACCATTCTGAGGGAACCTTTGAGCGCCTCCGATACTCTTTCGGAGGCGACCGCCCCAGTCAAACTCCCCACCAGACATTGTCCCCCAGCCGGGTCACGGCTGCAGGTTAGAAGCCCAGTACTGCAGGGGTGGTATCCCAACATCGACTCTGATGCATCTGGCGACACATCTTCTCAGTCTCCCACCTATCCTGTACATGCAATACCGAACCCCAGTATCAAGCTAGAGTAAAGCTCCATGGGGTCTTTCCGTCCTGGCGCAGGTAACCAGCATCTTCACTGGTATTTCAATTTCACCGGGTGCATTGTCGAGACAGTGCCCAAATCATTACGCCTTTCGTGCGGGTCGGAACTTACCCGACAAGGAATTTCGCTACCTTAGGACCGTTATAGTTACGGCCGCCGTTTACTGGGGCTTAAATTCAATGCTTCACCTTGCGGCTAACATCTCCTCTTAACCTTCCAGCACCGGGCAGGCGTCAGCATATACCTCACCTTTCGGTTTTGCATAGACCTGTGTTTTTGCTAAACAGTTGCTTGGGCCAGTTCTCTGCGGCTCCATCTCTGGAGCACCCCTTCTCCCGAAGTTACGGGGTCATTTTGCCGAGTTCCTTAACAATGCTTCTCCCGCCGGCCTTAGGATTCTCTCCTCATCCACCTGTGTCGGTTTACGGTACGGGTACATCAAACACTATAGCGGCTTTTCTCGACACAAGCTCCACATGCTTCGCTACTTTGGTTCGCTCCACATCACGCCCTCGAGTTGACAGACGGTTTTGCCTATCTGTCCTCTGCTGCGCTTGTACCGGACTTTCCTTTTCCGGCTCATGCTTCCCTCATGTGTCCCCACATTTCTGATTTGATGCAGTACAGGAATTTCAACCTGTTATCCATCGACTACGTCTTTCGACCTTGCCTTAGGCCCCGACTTACCCAGGCAGATCAGCTTTACCCTGGAAACCTTAGATATTCGGCCTTGAAGATTCTCACTTCAATCTCGCTACTCATTCCGGCATTCTCTCTTCAAGACAGTCCACCATTCCTTCCGGTATGGCTTCGTTCCGTCTTCAATGCTCCTCTACCAATTCAAAAGAATTCCTAAGCTTCGGTGTTGTGTTTTAGCCCCGGACATTTTCGGCGCAGGACCTCTCGACTAGTGAGCTATTACGCACTCTTTTAATGTGTGGCTGCTTCTGAGCCAACATCCTAGTTGTCTTCGAAATCCCACATCCTTTTCCACTTAACACACACTTTGGGACCTTAGCTGTAGGTCTGGGCTCTTTCCCTTTTGACCACCCAACTTATCTCGTGCAGTCTGACTCCCTGGCATCATCTGTCCGCCATTCGCAGTTTGATATTCTTCGGTAGGCTTTGACGCCCCCTAGGAAATTCAGTGCTCTACCTGCGGCAGACTAACCAGAGGCTAGCCCTAAAGCTATTTCGAGGAGAACCAGCTATCTCCGGGTTCGATTGGAATTTCTCCCCTATCCACACCTCATCACCACCCTTTTCAACGGATGTGTGTTCGGTCCTCCACTACCTCTTACGGCAGCTTCAACCTGGACATGGATAGATCACCCGGTTTCGGGTCTATGATAAGCGATTC
>QRVH01000116.1 GCA_003458705.1 Eubacterium sp. AF22-9
ATATGATATGAGAAGATGGGATATGAACTGTGTGGCAGTGGCTGTTTTGGGATTAAATAGTAATGGTATTTATGAAAAACGATTGAGGTTATATGAAGATATTTTGAAATATGATATGAGAAGATGGGATATGAACTGTGTGGCAGTGGCTGTTTTGGGATTAAATAGTAATGGTATTTATGAAAAACGATTGAGGTTATATGAAGATATTTTGAAAGAGTTTTCTATTGATAAGAATAAGGTTTTAGAGATAGCCGATAAAATAAAAAAAAGGACAGATGACAAAATTGGTGTAGTGATTATAGATATGGCAGAAGTTATTCCAAGGAATTCCCTAAAACAACCCTTAAGATATTTAGACAATATATTATAATCAGCCTGGATGCGGATGTTACTGTCCTTAATTGTATTAACAGTATGTGTTCCATTGTTATCAATATCTATGAGCATGACAATTATGTCAATGATGGTTGATAAGGCGAAAGGGAAAGGCTGAAATAAAGGCTTAGATCTGTTGTGCTTAATCATAATATTTACCGTTCGCGACATAAAATCAACCGATTACGACAAAAAACCGACAGATTACGACATGTATATTTACAACAGCATTCATGTATGATACTGTGATTATACAAATATGCATATTTATTAATTCAGGGGAGGCAGAATACTAGTGTCGTATATTTTATGGAGATTAAAGAAGAAAAAAATTATTATGATGCAGCCATGTGTCAGATTAATGAAGATTCGTTATGTTTAAGTACATATCAGTATCTTAAGAAGAATGAGGAGTGGGCTGGAAGGTATGAGGATTTTCTAAAGGGAAAGAAATCGCTACCTTTATTGTATGATCCATTTTTAAGAAGATATTCAATCCAACAGAGCGAAGGGACAGGCTTTCAGAGCTTGTGAGCTGTCTGTTAGGACAGAAGGTTACTGTGCTTGAGGTGTTTCCTAATTAGGATTCACAATTTCTTGGTGTGATGATTATTATGGACATGGTTGTGCTGATGGCTGACGGAAGTATCGCCAATATAGAAATCCAGAAGATTTCATATGACTTTCCGGCAGAGAGAATATCATGTTATTCGGCAGATCTTGTACTTCGCCAGTATAAAATGATTACGGGCAAGAATCAGGTGGGAAAGCATGAGCCATCAATGAATGGTTCTTCAAAACCGTCATATAAAGATATGAGAAAGGTTCATACAATAATTCTTTTTGAAGACAGCAATAAAAGCCTTATCAGTGATATGGACAAGGCACTGTATTTTCATGTTGGAAAGACGAAATTTAATACAGGAATAAAGATAGAACTTTTGCAGGATTTTGTTCTGGTAAGCCTTGACACATTCAGAAAATACCGATATTCTGATATTAAAGAAGGGCGTACAGAAATAACGGATTACGATTATGACAGTAGTCAGTATAATGATGCATTAGTATCTGAGAAAATGAAAAGAGACAGATTAAAATTCTTGTCATTATTCGTAGCCGAGACACCACAGGAGATAGACAGACTGATAGAAATATTTCCTGATCTGGAATCTGTGTGCCGAGATATTAATGAGTATTTGGAAAGACCTGGGGAGGTGCTCAGTATGTTTTCGGAGGCGTTGAGAATATTGGATAGGAATACTGCAGAGTTGATGGTCGACAGAATGAAGGATGAGATAGTGGATTTGAGGGAGCAGAATGATGAACTGAAAGCTTCATCAGATAAGAAAGATGCTGAAATAGCAAGGTTAAAGAAACTATTGGAAGAACAAAATAAGTAGTTATTGCAGATGCAGTTATCACAGTAGAGTGGTAGCTGCATTTGTTTGTAAAAGTATGTGTAATAATAGAAAAAAATTTGACGAGATATGGCTAGACTTTTAATAAATTAAAAGTTGAGCATAAGAATGTTTTTATTGATTAAATAATATTCTTATGTTAATATTAGATGAAGATAGTAGTTA
>QRVH01000117.1 GCA_003458705.1 Eubacterium sp. AF22-9
ATATCATTGCTCTTGAAATTTATCATCGAATACAAATTAGAAAATATAGACAAGAAATAATACTCACCTGTACTTATGCCAAAATCAAAATTATAAAAAGGAAAAGCAACATACTATCGACATTTTTTATTAGATTTATTACAATCATATACATTAATATCATTGCTCTTGAAATTTATCATCGAATACAAATTAGAAAATATAGACAAGAAATAATACTCACCTGTACTTATGCCAAAATCAAAATTATAAAAAGGAAAAGCAAAATTCACCTTTGAATATAGAGAAAGCAATTGTTTTACAAACTCTTGCGTATTATCATCAACATCTATATCCAATTGAAATCCCCCCTTATTTTCAAGTTCTACTATCTGAGCTTTATTTTTTTCTAGCCACTGGACATACATTTCAAAATTATCAATGCAATTGCTTCTTTCCGCTAATCTACCACGCAAATTTTTAATAACTTTGTATGCACATTGATACACACTCATATCAGATAACTTGTTAGTATTACTCAAAAAACTACATGCTTCAAAGAAATCCTGATGACTGTATGTTATATTTGATGGAGTTGTTGCTGGAATACACATCTCTTTAAAAACATTGTAAATCAGATTTTTAATTGTATAATTAATCCACGTTCCTCCATAAACTTGAATAATATTATTAACCCCACTACTAAAGTTATGTATATCTTCACTAAGTTTATTTTCTTCGCCCCGATCAACTCGTACTCCCTTTGCTTGTCCTAAAATGTATTGCTCGCTATAGTAAGCATCTGCTATACCTATGGATATGTATCGGGGAACAGGAAATTCAATTTTCAAATCATTATGCAATGCATAATCATATAAGAATGAAATAATCCGAAATGTCTCATTTCCATAAAAATTCATAACAACATCTTTATTCAAATCATCATAATGCATTTCATATGTTGTAGAACGATGTCTATATATCTGATTACCTAAAGAAAAATCATATTTACAACGTGCTTTTGCTAAATAATCATTAAGATTTAGCGCATTGTGGAAATATGCCACTTCATAATTTCTTAAAATCTTATTATAATTAGTTTCAAATTGATAGATAATATTCTCTTGTGCATCAATCTTCCAAGTCTTAAAACTCTCGGTACAAATAAAATATAATACTCTCAAGTTTTCATCCTCATAAATCAAAAAAAACTCTCTCCGATCTTTTTCACAAAGCTTTGCATCTCTAATAGTATACATGATATTATTAACCAGCATCGTTTTACCAGCACCATTTTCACCCACTATTGCAAAGCAATCCTGAATATTTTTACCCCAGAAATTCCTCACATACTCTTGGTTCCTTTTTATTGCAATACTTTTCTTCGCCAAATTAAACGACACGTCATACTTTCCACTTAATATAACTCCATTATTTTGTACACTATTTAACTCTGAACTCCATAAAAAAATAATATCCATATGCTAATTCTTCCCTTCTAAATATAATATGTTCATTTAACATATATTTGTAATGTTTCTTCTAACTGTAGACATAAATATTCCTGAAACAGACTCGATGTAGCAACAATTACAAACAATAGATTTCCTTTTTTCTTCAGGATTTTGCAGATTCTTCCGAGGATGCAATCCATACAACTGATAGTCTTACTGAATTACATGTAGCAACAATTACAAACAATAGATTTCCTTTTTTCTTCAGGATTTTGCAGATTCTTCCGAGGATGCAATCCATACAACTGATAGTCTTACTGAATTACATGATAATTATTTGATACTTTAACAAAGAGGCATCATGCCAGTGTTCTTAAAGTATTTACATATTTGAAATCCAATTCCATCATTGATATTCATAACCCCCTACACTTTCATTTCAATTATCAACTTCGTATTATTCATCAATTATGCATTTATAATTACTTAAACGTTATAA
>QRVH01000118.1 GCA_003458705.1 Eubacterium sp. AF22-9
CATAGAATGAAAGATCAGATTTTTCTATCTTATTAGGTACTACCTTACCGGTACTACCTTACCTTCATTCTGATTAAGAACAAGGGTCTGACCTAATTCATTAACAGTAAGGTTACCACTTCCAAAATTAGTTTTGAATGGTACTTTACTTACTTTATCCGGATGTGTTACAAGTACCGGAATTGCTTCTATTGTAATATCTTTAATAACATCTTCTCCAACTTTGACATTAGTCAAATCAACAATGTCACTATCCTCATCTATTGAGTACTCTGTAGAATCAGTTAATGATACTTCATACTTTAATCCATTTTTAAGTTCTATAGAATAAGATCCATCTTCATTAATTGTTGTAGTTTTTGCAACATTTCCTGATTTGAACTCGAGTGTCTTACCTGCTACAGCTTTTCCAATATTACCTTTTACAGTATTAGGAATTCCGTCTATAGCATACTTAATATTATGTATATATATTTCTCCAGTCTGCTCTAATTCAATCTTGAGAGTCACTTCAGATGCTGTCATATTTTTGTAATTAACAGACTTTATAATATCTCCAGATTTTGTACCATCATACAATTCTTCAGATTTAGCATTACTTTCTTCTCCAACTACATAATATTTAATATTAGTCTTTTCACTGTATTTACAGCCACCTATTGTGAATGTTCCCTGTGCATTTGCAGGTACTTTTACTGTAAATGTAATACTCTTTCCTGCATACAATCCATGTCCTTTACCACCATTATCAGACAAAATAGAATTTTCATTCTTTGAAATAAGAATATAACCATTTGGTGATGTCCATTATCAGACAAAATAGAATTTTCATTCTTTGAAATAAGAATATAACCATTTGGTGATGTCTTATTGGCTATATTAACAGAGTCCGATTCAAATACCTTTCCTGTTGATTGAAAATCATATGATTCACTATCACCAATTTTAGGGGTATTAAGATATCCATCAACTACATATGGTATTGCTATTAATTCAGTTTCTCCATTCTTAACAACTACTTTTTTCCCCTCAGTATCAATAGACACCGTAAAACTACTAGTACCATCATATTTATTAGTGCTATTAGCAGCTATAGAAAGCTTTTTTGCGTCAGGTTGTTCTCCAAACACAATTCTTTCATCACTTGCCTTGATTTCTCCCAATGTAGCTGTTTCTACATCATATGCTCCACTTAAAGAAACAACAGTATCATTATTGTATGTAATATCCGCAGATACTTTCTGGCTATTTGACTCTATTCCCTCTACTACTGTGATACCGTAAATATAATTGCCACTGTTGATGCTGCCTATATAATAGGTACCTGCTTCTGTTATTTCAAATTCATCTTTATAAAAACTATTTTTTATAGACTCTTGAGATGTTTTACCTATAATATCGTCATCAGAATCACCTTTAAATAATTTAATATTTCTGCCATTACCGCCTGCACACCAGTAAACTGTAACTTTTGCAGCTTTACTGGTTGTAAACTTAACAGATGCTTGCTTTGTTTTCGCTGTTCCCTGTGTATTAAAACGATAACTACAATTTTTTCCCTCTATAGTTTGACTATTTGTTTCTATAATAGAACCTTTAAAATTTCCATTATCTATTTTACCATAACCCATTATGGTAAAATAACCATCCTTAGTTACTGCCTGCCAATTTTCACCCTTAGGTGACGAATGGTCTGTCACAAGATTTGAAAGATCCATATCATATGTGACAGTACTGGCTTTAGCTGTCATATTAAACATCATATCAACTGGTATAATACCCACAACCATGAGAAGTACAATAATCCCTGCAAATAATCTCTTACCAAACTCTCGCCTTTTTCCCTTTCTTAATATTTTTTTACTATCTTGTCCGGCTCAACCATACATAAAACTATATTGCGGTGTTCCCCAGCCTTAAGT
>QRVH01000119.1 GCA_003458705.1 Eubacterium sp. AF22-9
CCTCTGTCTGTCCGATGTATTCAGATAAACATAAAATCAAAAGTCAATTAGAAGCCATTTGTGCCCATGGCTAATCACCATTATATACATAAAAAGGAAATTTAAAACCATACCAATATCTGTTGATTAACATGATAATTCCCCTTCTTATAAAACAATGCGGACCTCTGTCTGTCCGATGTATTCAGATAAACATAAAATCAAAAGTCAATTAGAAGCCATTTGTGCCCATGGCTAATCACCATTATATACATAAAAAGGAAATTTAAAACCTCAAATAAAAAAAATCTATCTAAATATATATTTTTATAAATATTCAAGAAGCAATATGTCTTGTAAATGTATATCGGCATTAATTTGTATCTGCTTAATATTCTGACTGCGAATTTAAAAATATTTTGATTTTAAGTTACATACATATTATAATGTGGTGGATTAGGATTATAACTTACATATGTTAAGGTAATTCTGAATTTAAGTGTATAGGAGATTGCTATGAATATCCGTGTATTAGATAAACATGATAAGGCTGCTCTCGAACAGCTTATATTTACTATAGAAAATGCTCTCCCTGTTCCGGAATGGTGGATTCCTATTGATGATATTGAACGCTCGCATTTCTTTGATGCTGACTGGACATGCTTCTTAGGTGCATTTAATGACGATAATGAACTCGTTGCCGCCAGCGCCCTTTTCTTTAATGAACATGAATTTGCCGAGGAAGCTGAAAAGCTCGGTCTCGACATTCATTCTACAAATGTAGCTGAAGTCGGACGATGCATGGTTCACCCTGACTTCCGCGGTCACAACCTTATGTGTGAGCTTAACAAGCGCCTCTGTTCAATTGCCCGCAACCGCGGCATCGACACAATCCTCGCCGTAGCCCACCCTGACAACGTCGCCAGCAATTCGTCTTTCCGCCGTCTCGGCGCTGAACTTAAAACTACCGCTACTGTATTCGGTTCTTACCTGAGGAATATGTATATTCTGCCGTGGTAGGTAGGTAACAACCTATAGATAGTGGCTGTCGGGCAAGGCAGGCTGTCCCAGAAGAAGACAGCCTGCCTTGCCCGACCCTTTTTACTCACATATATTGCCGTGGCACTTACTCATGTAACCTGCCTGCAACCGCCTACAATTCTTCCTTAAGGCACTCAAGCAGTCCTTTGCAGCCTGCCAGAACATCCCTGTAAGTTGCCTCAAAATCTCCTGTATACCACGGATCTGCCACATCAAGTCCGCTTCCCGCAAATGTAAGCAGCTTATATATCTTCTCATCAGGGTCTCCACCTGATATCCTCTGCATATTGCGGATATTCTCAGTATCCATTCCAATAAGGTAATCATATTCCTCATAATCATTCAGAGTCATCTGTACTGCCCTGTGAGGAATCACCGGAATCCCTTCTTTCTTTAACTTGGCAACAGTTCCATGATGCACCCCATTGCCAATCTCCTCGCGGCTTGTCGCCGCTGAATTAATATAGAACTTATCAACCAGTCCTTCTTTGTCAACTAAATATGTCATAACGCTTTCTGCCATAGTGCTTCGGCAGATGTTGCCGTGGCAGATGAAAAGTATCTTAATTACACCTTTTTCTAGCATATCTACTTCAATCCTCTCTTATTATATGTTTATAAAGTCCATCAAATTAGTCTGTAAAATAGTAATGAGGCACATCTTTCTAAAGATATGCCTCAATTAATTTTACAAAGAATATCCATTTTTAAGCAATGCCTGTTGCGAACTACTTAACATTGTTGCCTTTACCTTCATTGATTCTTTTTAATAGATATTTAGAACACTTCTCCCTAATAGGATCGTCAGATGCAATCTGTATA
>QRVH01000012.1 GCA_003458705.1 Eubacterium sp. AF22-9
GGAACTTTTTCTTGACGATAATTTTTCAGAAGTTATAATTAAAATACAAGTTCACAAAAGAGAACTTATATGCATGCATAAAAATCATAATAGGTTACTAAATTTATTAATTTAGTGCATATGATGTTACCGACAATATGTATCTAGTGTATTAAGATATGTTTACGATGTTCGTAAGAATATCGCATACTACAGAATATTCAACTACTGTAAAAGAAAGTAATTTCTTCTGGTAAAAATCCGGTGTAGTTCCTGACAAATATCAGTCATAGCTTACGTGATGAGAATTGATGGATCGAGAGATGAAGGTGCATAGCGAGCAGGGAAAGATATATGGCGGATGGATAATAAACCACAAAGGGTGTCAAAGTCCTTATCCTCAGAAGGCAAAAGAGGAGATTATGCTGATTAATAATTAGTGTATCGTGAACGCATATGCGACTAGATGGTAGTTCCGAGTATGCGGGCGTAATGGGGATTCATAGGAATCACGCATACATACATCTTTGTATATATTTCAAAGATATATATTAAGATAAGAGTTCTAATTCATAGGTACTTCTTACATATAAGAACCACAATGCTTGCAAACTCAGAGTTTGTGGCACTTTTAAAGCAGGCGAATACAGACAGTTCCAAGATGGCAGAGGTTATCGGAGTATCAGAGGCACAGCTTAGATTTGTAACCAATACCGCATCGGGAATGGGACTTATCAAGTGTGGCTCGGTGGTGATTCCGTTTGATAATCAGATTAGTAAGGATACAGATTTGTACAGGCTGTATAATACCAACATTCATGAGAAGATTGCGGAACAGAAGAAAAAAGAAGCAATGCTGCAGTGATAACAGATGAATTTTTATAGAATCTATAGTATAATCAAGAGGTCGGATGAATATCCGACCTTGATGATAATAAATTAGATATTCCCTATTTTAAAGAAAAAAGCATATAAGATTCGATATGAAAAATAAATAAGGAAGCAGTTCTAAAATGTATCATTTGTACCGGAGAACATGTGGCTGGATTTTAAGATATGCATATCGTACACTTTGACGAGAATTTGTTGATTGGGGATGCAGCGGACCTGGATGCATTTATATAAATGTATGGTGTGGAAGCAATTTCCATGGAATATTTGTAATTATTAGGGAAAAGAAAATTTGAAGTTGGTGAAGAGTCGGAGGTATTTAAATGATAAAAGCGGTGTTTATAGATTTTTATGGTACTGTTGTACATGAGGATGGAGAAGTAATTAAACAGGTATCACAAGAAATATATAGTACAGGGAAAGTGACTGATAAATCAGAGATAGGTACATACTGGTGGAATGAATTTCAAAAAGCATTTAATTCAGCCTATGAGGATAGTTTTGAAACACAGCGAAAATTAGAATATGAGTCATTGAAGAAAACAATAGAGTATTTCAATTCAACGGCTAATGCAAAAGAATTAAGTGATTTGATGTTTGCACATTGGATAAAGCCACCTATTTTTGAGGAATCCAAACAGTTTTTTGAAATGTGTCCAGTACCAATTTATGTTGTATCTAACATAGATAGAGATGATGTTTTAAAAGCGATAGAATATCATGGATTAAAGCCTAATGGAATATTTACAAGTGAAGATGCTAAATCATACAAACCAAGAAAAGAACTTTTTCAGTTTGCACTAAATAGTACAGGCTTGTCTGCTGAACAAGTGGTACATATTGGTGATTCGTTGAGTAGTGATATTAAAGGAGCTTCGGCAGTTGGAATAAATGCAATATGGATAAATCGCAGTAAAAGGGAAATTCCGAACGGAGTTACTGCCGTTGAAAATTTATTAGAGGTATATAATACAGATTATTTTAATTGAGATTTATACTATTAAATCAGTAAGTATAAATAAATGAAACTTTCAGTTTGTAGGGATGATAAAAATTCCTATTTCTCGAGTCAAAGGTTTGGTGATTAATATGAATGTAGGAACAGATTGTTGCTAGTGAAATATAAGGAACGACGCAAAATGGAACTTTCTGAGAATATGCTTGGAAATGGACGATATGTAGTAAAGTTTGGGGGTAAACAATATCAGTATGTCGGTTATCATAGGGAAAAGGGTATCTGATAATATGCTCGGCCTTTCTCGAAGAAGGGTTTACTATTGGGAGAGAATTTAAGCATGAGATACCTATAATAAAAAATATGAATTACGATTTGAATGATGATTTGTATTATAAGAAAGTTATGCCTGAAGAAATAGAAGACGTTTATTATGTATTTGTAATGGAAAAGTATTGTGGGTATAGATGCGAAATTAGAAAACAATCGGAGAGCACTTTTTCCGTTTTTATTACCGGGGACGAAAAAGAAGATAGTAATCTGCTAAATCTAGGATTTAAAAGTGAATTAGATGCAGATCATCCATGGCATGAATATTATTGGTATAAAAAGGAAATTGATTCCATTGATGATGATAACGTGCAAATTACAGCAATTAAATCTTATATGCCACAGGATGTTGATGAACCATTTGCTTCAATGAAGAGAAAAGAATATAGCACTAGCACGGAGTTGAAAATTGATGTGAAAGCTATTTATAGAACAATTGCGAAAGAACTAAAAGATTTAGTGTAGGCACTGAAAATTGAAATTTTATCTTTGCAAGCGAGACGACAACTTTCAGTTTCATGTTGCTTTTAATAATTGAATATTGAATGATTTTACATAGCCGTTAAGGAGTAATTTTTGCTCCCTAGCGGCTTATTTTATTTTTCAAAGTAGGAGGTGAGAAAATTGAAAATTAGAAAGGTTGATGACAAACCGATGGTCATTCACACCAAGGAGAAAGCCAAGATTCATGCCCACGAACCAAAGGGAGCCAAGATTAAAGGCAGCAACATCTATACAGTAGAGAGAGGTCCTAAGACTATCGGTGCAAAGGTATCTGATGATAAAAAGAAGTCCTATCGCAAGAGTACCATTCATCAGTCGGAGCCGAAGAATAAGGGATGTGGGAGAGAACTTCCATTAGATAAATTTGGAATTAATAATGGGTATATAAGAAGTTTCTGTAAAGATTGCAATAATAAATATCATAGGGAGTATCGTCATTCTTTTCTTCACCGTTAATAATAATACCATTTATATTCTTTGATAAAGCAAATATATTCTCAATATAATCTCTTATAGTAGATAAACGCTGAACACCGTCAATAACCGATAGAGTTCCGTCTTCTTCTACAATTGCATATGTTGGATTAATTGGATAATGGCGAAGTAGTGAATCAATCAAATCTGATTTTTGCTTACGATTCCATTGTCCCTCTGGTCGCTGTAATTTATGAGAAAGATTAATTGTCCCCTTATTCATATCCTTTACAAGTGATTGTAAAGAGCGAGTTTTAGATGTATAATCCATACTTTATTAGTGGGAAATGCATAGCTGAACAGCAAGGGTGTCCATTGTGAGGTGGAATCTGAAGGAAGCTGTAAGCAAATCTCTGGTCAGAAGGACAGAAATCACATATAAGGCTAGGTTGCGAGAGATAAGTTGGCAAAATACAACAAAGTCTAATAACTATCACATTTGTAGTAGCAGAGTAAATGTGGCATATATATGGAGAGAAAGAGCGTGCACCTTAAGCGTGGAGTATCAATGGAGCTTCATTTGGATGCTTCGATTGATAAACTGGATAATCTGGCTATTAATGTGCAGCTTGATAAGGAAAAGTATATGGAGAAGGAGCAGAGACAGACAGAGCCGGAGAGGGCAGAAGCTGAGCGAGTGGAAGCAGGAAGCGGCACATAAGGAAGTATCGAAGGTGAGAGAAGATAAAGCTAGATAGTCTTGAGGATGTGGGAGAGATTCTGCGTCCTTTTTTAGTGCGGATTAATTTGATAGATGTTATAATGTGAAAAATAAATGCAAAACAGAATAAAGATGTTTACATGGTAGCACTCAGAGATGAAGGTAAGCTGATAGGATATTATGAGAAGCATGAATATCGAAATGTAGAAACTATGAAACAATATGATTTATGTTAGTATTATGATATAGATTAAACAGGGAATCAGTGATAAAACAATATCGGACAGGAGTAAAAATTATGCCTAATATACTAATTGTAGAGGATGATATAAATATTAATAACCTTCTTTGTGAGGTACTTAGGAAGGCAGGTTACACATGCGAACAGGCATTTTCAGGAACAGAGGCAAAGCTGCTTCTGGATATAAAAGAAAAGGCTTATACGCTTGTACTGCTTGACTTAATGCTGCCTGGTGCAAGTGGTGAAGAGGTTTTAAAAGAGATAAGAAAACAGGGAAGGCTTCCGGTGATTGTGCTGACTGCAAAGGATAGTATGGATGATAAAATCGGAGTGCTGACAGATGGAGCAGATGATTATATAACAAAGCCATTTGAGATTAGAGAGGTATTGGCACGTATTCAGGTGCAGCTTCGTCATATAGAGGCAGAAACACAAAGTGAAGCAGAGGCAGAAACAGAAACGGAAGTGATAACAAAAGCTGGTATACAGGAAGGACAAGGCAGCGGAAGGCTTGAGTTCAGGGATATGGTGCTTATACGCTCTACCTTTGAGGTAAGTATCGGTGGCAGGGTGCTTCCTAAGATTACAAAACAGGAATTTGCAATACTGGAATTGCTGCTTAAAAACCCGAAGCAGGTGTTTAGCAAGGAGGATATATTTGAATATGCGTGGGATGAGCCATATATGGGTGAAACAAAGACCCTGGATGTGCATATAAGCAATATCAGGAAGAAAATAAAAACCGTTACACCTGATGAATATATAGAAACAATATGGGGGATTGGATATCGCCTGCATGAATAATTTACTCTTTTTTTACTATTTATTTGCGATTGATTAGGATTTATTTTTTATGATAAGAGCAGTTAAGAAAAGGAGGAAAAAGCTTTGAGTGAATTATTATTGCAGACAAGGAATCTGACTAAGCAGTATGGCAGACACAGGGCGGTTGATGATGTAAATATGCACATTAAAAAGGGTGCGATATATGGCTTTATTGGAAGAAACGGAGCCGGTAAAACGACCTGTCTTAAGATGATTAGCGGACTGTCAACACCGTCTTATGGCGAAATAGAAATGTTTGGGTATAAGGGAAAGGACTTACAAAAGGTACGTTCAAGAGTAGGGTGTCTTATAGAAGCTCCCGGACTTTATGGCAATATGTCGGCATATGACAATCTCAACATTAAATGTAAGCTTACGGGGATTAAGAAAAAAGGATATATAGAAGAGCTGTTAAAAACAGTGGGCCTTGATACTGTTGGAGAAAAGAAAACAAAGCATTATTCGCTTGGAATGAAGCAGCGCTTAGGGATTGCTCTTGCACTTGTAGGCGAGCCTGACCTGCTTATTCTTGATGAGCCGATTAATGGACTTGATCCACAGGGAATAGTGGAGGTGCGTGAAACTATCCAGAAGCTTGCAAAGGAGCGTGGCATGACAATATGTATTTCAAGTCATATTCTGGAGGAATTATCAAAGCTTGCTACAGATTATGGCATTATTCATAATAGATGCCTTGTGCAGGAGCTTACAAGAGAAGAGCTTATGAAAAAATGCAGTGAGCGCATAGAGCTTACACTTGATAATCCTAAGCAGGCTATTCCTGTGCTTGATGATATGGGCTTTAGCAGCTATCAGGTTATAGATAAAGAACATATTCATATATTTGAAAGACTGGGAGAAAGTGCCAGGCTGAACATGGAGCTTGCAAAGGCGGGAATTCCAGTTAAAGGAATATCTATTACAAGTGAAGAACTTGAGAATTATTTCTTAAGGCTTACAGGGGGTGACAATCGTGCTTAATATGATAAAGATGGATGTATACAGAATGTTTCGTACAAAGAGTATGTATGTAATATGGATTATATTGCTGGCATCAGCACTGCTTACCTCATTTCTTTCAAAAATAGATTATGATGCAGTTAATAAGGAATGGGAGCAACAGCAGGCAGTGGAAAGCAATAAGGAACAGCTTTCGCAGCAGAATGCAGATAATGTCAATATTGGTATGAGTGTGGAATTACCTACGGAGCCAGGGAAGAAGGTTACGGTAATGGATGTTTTCTTTTCTAATGCACAGGGGAAATTTTATGCACTTTTTCTTGTAATATTTGCGGTTATGTTTGCAACAGCAGATATTAAGAGCGGTTATATTAAGAATATTGGTGGACAGGTGTCACAAAGGGGTATGCTTATTGTTTCAAGGGCAGTTGCGCTTGCCTTATTTACAGCAATTACCTTTGCAGGGATATTTGTATTCCAGGCAGCAGCGAATATGCTTGCGTTTAAATGTGTGATGTGGGGTAACTGGAAGGAGATTATACCTTATTTCTTAACGGAACTTACGCTTCATTATGCATTTGTGTTAATATGTATGGCGATAGCAGTTATAATTAAGAATAATGTCATAAGCATGACCTTGTCGGTATGTCTTACCATGAATATAATGAGTATTGTGTATGCCTTTATAGATTATGTAGTTAATAGAAGTGGACTTCATAATTTCAATGTATATAGGTATACAGTAACTGGAAGGATGGCAATGCTTCCTATGAATGCAGGCAGGGAGGATGTTGTTAGTTCAATGTGTGTGGCAGCTGTATTTATTATAATAATGCTGTCATTAAGCAGTTATATTTTTCAGAAAAGGGATATTTAGAGAATGAGGATTATTATTGGAATATTAGCAGTAATAATTATTATACAGGCATTTATTATGTGGAAATACCAGCGGCAGATTAAGGACATCTGCCGCCAGTTGTCGTTTCTTATGGAACACGATAGTAACAAGCTGATTCAACGTGAAATAGATATGGGGGGAATAGGTGAGCTTTCAGATAAATTGAATGAGCTTCTTGACCTGCGTAAAAAAGAAAGAAATGAGTACAGAAAAAAAGAAGAGCTGATTGCAGATACATATACTAATCTTTCACACGATATAAGGACACCGCTTACATCGCTGGATGGGTATTTCCAGCTTATAGAGGAATGTGACAATATAGATGACCAGAGGAGATATCTTGATATAATCAGAGAAAGGCTTAACAGCCTTAATGAAATGCTGGAGGAGCTTTTTACATTCACTAAGCTGAAAAATGATTCATATAAGCTGGAGCTTACGGATTGTTGTATGAACAGAATATTAAAAGAAGCTGTATTTTCTTATTATGATGAATGGAAGAAGCAGGGCATCTGCCCGGATATTAGTATTACTGAGGAAATGCTGTATATATCAGGTAATAAGCAGGGCTTAAGGAGAGTTATACAGAATGTCATAAAAAATGGTCTTGATCATGGGGAAAAGAATATAAGTATCAAGCTTACCCGTGAGGACAATCACGCCTTGCTTAAAATTAGTAATTATACGGAACATCCTGAAAATATTGACTTAAGCCATGTGTTCGAGCGTTTTTATAAAGCAGATGTGGCAAGAGGCAGAGCCTCAACCGGACTGGGGTTATCTATTGCAAAAGAGCTTGTGGGGCGTATGAATGGAGATATAAGTGCAAGAATACAGGGGAATGATTTCATTATTGAGATAAAAGTTTTGCTTGTGGTATAACATGCATAGGCTGAAAACCAGGAGGATTACATCATGGAACGAGTAGTACAATTTTTAAAAGAAGGACAATGACATGGTAAGAAAAATTATGCGGGATCCATTATTTCTCGCTCAGAAATCAATAGATGCAACAGAAGCAGACAAACAGGTTGTTACAGACCTGCTAGATACATTAAAAGCAAATGGAGGAATAAAATATGTTAGAAGTAGGAAAAAAAGCACCGGACTTTGAATTGCCGGATCAGAATGGAGAAATGCATAAATTAAGCGATTATGCAGGAAAAAAAGTGATCTTATATTTTTATCCAAAGGATAATACACCAGGATGTACGAAGCAGGCATGTGGCTTTTCTGAGCGTTATCCACAGTTTACTGAGAAGGGAGCTGTTATTCTCGGAGTAAGCAAGGACTCTGTAGCGTCTCACAAGAGATTTGAAGAAAAATACGGACTGGCATTTACGCTATTAGCAGATCCGGAGCGTAAAGTTATTGAAGCATATGATGTCTGGAAAGAAAAGAAAAATTATGGAAAAGTATCTATGGGTGTAGTAAGAACTACATATCTTATTGATGAGCAGGGAATCATTATAAAGGCAAATGATAAAGTCAAGGCGGCAGATGATCCTGAAAATATGCTTAAGGAATTGGCATAATGAAGATTATTTTATCACCTGCAAAAAAGATGATTGTAGATACCGATAACTTAGCACCGCTTGAATTACCTGTCTATATTGATAAGACAGCAGAAGTATTAAACTGGATGAAAAGCAAATCAAAAGAAGAACTGAAAGCTATCTGGAAATGTAATGACAAGATTGCAGAGCAGAACTTTAACAGATTGGAAAATATGAATCTTTATAACAGGCTTACTCCGGCTGTTTTAGCATATGAAGGGATTGCATTTCAATATATGGCACCATCTGTGTTTGAAATCCAGCAGTTTGAGTATTTGCAAAATCATTTAAGAATCTTGTCTGCGTTTTATGGCATTTTAAAACCAATGGATGGTGTGACTCCTTATCGTCTTGAAATGCAGGCAAAGGTTGGAATTGGAGATGCAAAAAATCTGTATGAGTACTGGGGAGAATTGTTATACCGCTCAGTAATCGATGACAGTAGGATTATCATTAATCTTGCATCAAAAGAATACTCAAAATGTATAGAAAAGTATCTGACACCACAGGACAGATATATTACGATTGTATTTTGTGAGTTATCCGGAGATAAATTGGTAACAAAAGGTACCTATGCCAAGATGGCTCGTGGTGAAATGGTCAGATTCATAGCGGAAAATAATATTGAAAATCCGGCGGAGATTCAGAAATTTGACAGACTCGGATATTCGTTTAGGTCTGATTTATCTTCAGATTCAGAATATGTATTTGAACGTAAAATGAAATAGTTATTCAGGTAAAAGATGCTCAGTTTGGCATCTTTTATAATAATGAGAATTATTACTATTTTTTATTGACAACAGGATGATAGTGGTATATAATCCTTATTAAGAATTAATCCTAATAAGGAGGAATAATGACAAGTAGGAGAAATACCATTCAAAAAGATATTGTAAGAAATACCGTGTACGAAATGAGAAGACACGTTACGGCAAATGAAGTGTATGAATTTATAAAAGAAGCATATCCAACAATTGGAAAAGGAACTGTATATAGAAATCTTGATATATTGGTAGAGGAAGGTGCATTAAGAAAGGTTGAAGTTCCGGATGGACCGAACCGATTTGATTTTACATTGAAAAATCATTACCATGTAAGATGTATAAAGTGCGGTGAAGTTTTTGATGTGGATATGGATCAAATACCGGATTTGCTGGAAAGAATTCATAACACTCATGGAATTGAATTTGTGGATTATGATATTTCATTTAAAGGCATTTGCCCGAAATGCAGGGAGAAGGTAAAGGAGGAAAAGCATGGATAGGAAAGCAATGTATAAGTTGAGTTATGGACTGTTTATATTGATTAAGGAGATGAGATTATTACGAAGATGAAAGTTATTAATTCAAAAAAAGCAGTAATGATAGGCTGTGGCTTTGTTGGTTCTGCATCGGTATTTGCTCTGATGCAGAGTGGCTTGTTTACAGAGATTGTCCTTATCGATGCAGATAAGAACAAGGCAGAAGGAGAAGCGATGGATATCAGTCATGGTATTCCATTTGCGAGTCCGATGAAAATATATGCCGGAGATTATGATGATGTGGCTGATGCTGCAATTGTTGTCATATCTGCCGGAGCGGGACAGAAACCGGGAGAGACAAGGCTTGATCTCGTAAATAAAAATGTAGCAATATTTAAGTCAATTATTCCTGAAATAGCAAAGAGAAATTTTGCAGGTATCATGCTTGTAGTTGCGAATCCGGTAGATATCCTGACTCAGGTAGCCATAAAGTTATCAGGACTTCCAGAAAACAGGGTTATTGGATCGGGTACTGTGTTAGATAGTGCAAGATTAAGATATAAGCTTGGTGAGCATTTATCTGTGGACAGCAGGAGTGTTCATGCATTTATAGTAGGTGAGCATGGAGACAGCGAAGTAGTAGTATGGTCATCAGCCAATGTATCTGGTGTTCCATTAAGTGAAATGTGTGAAATGCGTGGACATTACAAGCACAAGGAAAACACGGCAGAAATAGCTACAGCAGTCAAGAACAGTGCTTATGAGATTATAAACAAAAAGCACGCTACATATTATGGAATTGCAATGTCTGTAAAAAGAATTTGCGAAGTGATTATGAGAGATGAAAAATCAATACTTCCTGTATCACACATGATTCATGGAGTATATGATATTGACGGAGTATCGTTAAGTATGCCAGCTATTGTAGGTGCAGATGGTATTGAGTCTGATATACCTATTAATTTAAGTGGTGAGGAAGCGCTAAAGCTTAAAGAATCCGCAGATTCTTTGAAAAAGATTATAGAGACAATTGAATTATAAATTTTACACATGGAAGTATATACAGTGGAAGGCAGCCATGTTCATGTCGTGGTTGGAGAGACAAAACATCCAATGCTTGAAGAGCATTTCATTGAGTGGATTACATTAAATACAAACCAGGGAATATACAGAAAACAGTTAAATCCAGGGCAGGAGCCGGTAGCAGATTTTTGTCTTTGCGATGGTGAACAGGTAGAAGAAGTATATGCATATTGTAACCTGCATGGATTATGGAAATGCTAAAAGCATTTATACATATTAAGATTACAGAACAACACAAATATAACAGTAATATAGGCTGTGTATTAATATATTTACAAGGAGGAACAACGAATGAAATACGTATGTGATGTTTGCGGATGGGAATACGATGAGGAGAAGGGCTATCCAGAAGGTGGTATTGCACCTGGTACAAAGTGGGAGGATATTCCAGAAGATTTTGAATGTCCGTTATGCTCTGTTGGAAAAGACCAGTTCTCAGAAGCATAAATGTATTATGATAGGATTATAACAATGAAAGAAGAACTAAGTATAGATATCATTGGACTTGCAGGAGCCTGTTCTTATGCTTTGGACTGTATAGAAGCAGAGTTGGTAAATATCAAAAACAAACATGGAAAAAGAGTGGCTTATATAAGTATATGCATGGCTGAATATTGGAAAATTGAAGGTGATGAATTACAAGATTTAGCCATGTGTGCTTTACTGCACGATAATGCTTTGACACAATATATTTCGGAAGAACTGAAAAAGGATTCCGTCATTAATTGTAAAAAAGATTTATCCGAGAAAAAAACAAATCTTCATTGTATTTATGGTGAAAAAAATATTACTAAAATTCCATTTAAAACAGATGTGTCAAATGTGATTTTGTATCATCATGAACATGCCGATGGAACTGGTCCTTTTCAAAAAAAGTGGAATGAAATTCCATTGTTTGCAAGGATTATTCATCTTGCAGATACCATTGATATTATAGGAAATAACAGTTGGAATTTTATATGTCAGTACATTTTAAAAAATAGGGACGGATTATTTGATTCAGAATGTGTGAATGCTTTTCTTCATGCATTCACACATTCCGAATCTTTTATGTGTTTAAGTGATGGTTCTTTTGAAACGAAGCTATGGGAGATTATCCCAAGACAAAAACAGGTTTTTGATTGGAAAACGTGTAAAAATGTCGCAGATTTTTTTGCAAAGATTGTAGATTATAAATCTTCTTTTACAAGCAGACATTCTATAGGAGTGGCTGAAAAAGCAGCTTTTTTTGCTCAATATATCGGATATGATTCTATTAATGTGCAAAAAATGTATCTGGCTGGTGCACTGCATGATATTGGGAAGATGGCAGTAGGCAATGAAATTTTGGAAAAACCGGATAAGCTTACGGATGATGAATTTTCAAAAATGAAGAATCATGCTGGCTATACATACCTTATTTTATCAGAGGTTAATGATTTTGAAGAAATACGAGACTGGGCAGCTTTCCATCATGAAAAATTAAATGGAGAAGGGTATCCTTTTGGAAAAACCGCAGCTGAATTAAATGAGCCGGAACGTATTATGGCATGTATTGATATTTATCAGGCATTAACCGAGGACAGACCATATAAGAAAGGTTTATCGCACGAAAAAACGTGTGAGATGCTCGATGACATGGCGCAGAAAGGTTTTGTTGATTCTGATATTTCCAAGAAAATTAGGGAATGTTTTGGTGGAATCTAACATTAAAAACGAGAAAATATAGGAAATTCATGAGAAATGCATTTGCCTATTATGAATAGTATTGAACAGGTAACAGGTTCATAAAACAAATAAACTGAAAGTAGGATTGATTTATGTATGAAATGAAACCAGAATATTATATCGGTATAGATTATGATAGACGAAGAACACAAGCAGTTATTTAAATATGCAGATGAGGCATATGAACTGCTTCATGATGAGTTTACACCGGATAAATATGATAGGATTAATATAATATTAGAAAATCTCCGAAATTATACAGTAAAACACTTTAGTGATGAAGATAGGATTAATATAATATTAGAAAATCTCCGAAATTATACAGTAAAACACTTTAGTGATGAAGAGCAGTATATGGAATCTATTAATTATAAGAAGATATTTACACAGAAAGTTCAACATCAGGAATTTATACATAAACTTGATGAATTTATGGAACATCACAATGATGAGGTAGAAGATCAAGATGAACAGATTATGGGGATTTTAAAATATCTCACAGAGTGGTTAGTTAATCACATTCTGTATGTCGATGGTCAAATTCCAAAAGGCTGATATAGTAAGAAAGGCTGATATAGTAAGAAAGGCTGTTATTTTTTAGAGAGTAGCAGCCTTTTTTATTTTGAATATAAAATATGACACATACACTTGACAATATGCATACATAGAGGAAACGCATCAAGTGCTTGCTAATCGAAACTTTGTGCTGGCAGTAAGAGGATGTATCTTTGGTAATAAACCAACTGCTCACTATGACTTTGGAGAGTAGAAAGCGACAAGGTAAAAGATGGATTTGTATCAGCTATAAAAAGCTTGGTTCAAGAGTTGAAGTGAAGGAGAATCAGATTATGAAAAATAATATAGTAATCCGTTTAGAAGAAAAACGAATATAAACGGAAAGGATATGGAAAAATCCTGCTTGATTATTCATTGGAGAAGGCAGCAGAGCTAGGCTGTGGTGCATTATGCTTTGAAGGAAATATTGATTTTTATGGGAAGAGTGGATTCAGGCAGGCAAGCGAGTATGGTATCCGTTATCATGGATTGCCAGGGGGAGAAGATGCATCATTCTTTCTGTGTAAAGAGCTTGTACCTTGTTATCTTGATGAGATTACTGGAGAGTATGCAACACCGGAAGGCTATCTTGTAGATGAGCAGGACGCAGAAGAATTTGATAAGCAGACTTCTGCCAAAGTGAGCTGCTTATGTGTTATCATATAGGTATATCTCCTTTTGGTGGATTGGTTTATAGTTTTTCGCAACTCTATTTTACCATAAACCTTGAGGAGATATTTTATTTTAACAACAAAAAAATGCCGTATTTATGCGGCTTTTGGCGTTTCGCAAACGCCTAGCAAAATATAATAAAGTAAGGAGAGATTGACATGTTCAGAGAAATGAGAAGATTTAAGCAGCAGATAACAACAGAAGAATGTAAAAAGGTGTTGAAGGAGGAGAAGAGGGCAGCGTTTTCGGTAATCGGTGATGAAGGATACCCATATACAATACCAATTAATTTCTATTATGACGAGGCAGACAACATCATTTATTTTCATGGAGCAAAAGAAGGACATAAGGCTGATGCAGTGAACAGATGCGATAAGGTTTGCTTGACTGTTTGGAATCAGGGATTCAAAAAAGAAGGTCATTGGGAATGGAATCCGACAAGCGTTGTTGTGTTTGGAAAGGTGAAGCCGGTAACAGAAAATAATATCTTTGAGGATCGACTGAGAAAGCTAGCAGCAAAATATTATCCAACTACAGATGAGATTGAGGAAGAAATGGAACGTTCTGCATCACGGACACAGTTGTTTGCCATAAAAATAGAACACATGACAGGCAAACTCGTCAACGAAAAATAATATTCAGGCAACTTCCTGTTTGAGAGAGTAAACGATATGATAATTCGAGAAGTAAACGAAAATAAAAAACAATTTATATCATTATTATTATTAGCTGATGAACAAGAGAATATGATTGACCGTTATATTGAAAAAGGTACTATGTATGTGCTTGAAGACGATAATGTAAAAGCTGAATGTGTTGTTACTGATGAAGGTAACGGAATACTTGAAATCAAGAATATTGCAGTCAATCCAGAAAATCAAGGAATGGGATATGGGAAAACATTAATTGACTTTATTGCCAGCCAATATGCAGATGAATATTCTATTTTGCAGGTTGGAACAGGTGACAGCCCACTGACAATACCATTTTATGAAAAATGTGGATTTGTTCGTTTTCACAAGATTCCCAATTTCTTTACTGACAATTATGACCACCCAATTTATGAGGGCGGTGTACAGCTAATAGATATGGTATATTTGCAAAGACATATATAATTTCAAGTTTTTGGGGCTAAAGCCAATATAAGTAATACTAGACAGATTTGTCCAATAGCGTAAATACGGCATTTTCTCGCTTTTTGTCGTGTTATGTTTAGTAGAATAATATTACTCTGTCAATGAAAGGAGGAAACAGTATGGATCAGAAAAAGATTGGAAGTTTCTTAAAAGAACTTAGGAAAGAAAAGGATATTACACAGGAACAGCTTGCCGAAAAGATAAAAGTTTCAGGCCGAACGGTTTCTAGATGGGAAACAGGTTCTAATATGCCTGATATTAGTTTGTTGGCTCAATTGGCTGATTTTTATGATGTTAGTATACCTGAAATCATTGATGGAGAAAGGAAAAGCGAGAATATGAATGAAGAAGTAAAAGAAACAGTATTGAAATTATCTGATTATACAGAGACAATTAATCAAAAAATTAAAGGAAGGTTATTTGTACTTACGGTTATTGCAATAATAGGAATGATTGCGTTCGTGATTATTGAATTTACAGGACTAGATACACCTGGAAGTGTCTATGAAAGAGTAGCAGGTGCAGGTCTTGGGTTAGATTGTGGTATGTTAATAGTCCTTGCAATGTATCTTTCTGGGCTTTTAGGAAAGATTAAGGCGAGACGAGAAATGAAACGAAAATACAACTGTAAATAAAAAGTCTAATAGACTGTAAAATTCCAGGTTTCGTTCCATTCTGTAAAGAAAAATGAATAAATGTCGATAAATATTATGAGCTAAGGATGGCGTCTGTTTGGATTGGAGGTTATATTATGAGAATACAAGCGGCAAATACATTTTATACAGGTACTTACTCTGTTTTGAATACGAAGTCATCATTTCCATATGCTGTGAAAGTTGAAGGTTACGGAAATACAAGAAACCAAAGGAGTTTATTTCAGTTTGCACATGTGACAATAACAGAACATATGGTAAACGCAAAATATGGTACAAAGATTACAAACGGTCCGAGAGTGCAGATGCAGACCGCAGGTAGTAAGAAAAAAGAAGATTGGACTGAGGTTTCCAAAGAACAGTTGGCAGAAGTAAAACTACCGGCATCATTTGATAAATTGAAAGAACAAAATTCTTATTTTTATCATGGAGAAAACATATCGGATTATGAACTAGTGCAAACTGCAGTAGCATTGGGGAAAATGGAATTACCAACAGATGAGAAAAAGTGTATCCCAGACAGAGTTGCAATGGATGCATTTGAAGTGCTTGTCAGAGACCAGGCGGCTCCAAAAAACTCATGGTCAAATACATTGTATTCGGAAGATGGAAAATATACCTTTACAAAGACTGAAAGCGGAAGATGGCAGATGCATTTGATTGATGATGCTGCCATAGGTGCATCTTTGGAAGATATAGCAAATTGGATGATGAGCGGCACGCCCAATAGAAATATTGAGACACGCTACCTAAATCATCTTCATACTGTTGATCCGGATTTATATAATGTGGCGATGCGAATAGGTACCGAGGTTCGTTCTTATGGTTTTATGGAGGATTTACATCAGCAGGGAGTATTAAGTGATAGTCAAAATCAGTATGATATGAGTCTGTTGGGTATGTTATTCGGTAAAGATGCGGATAGTATGCGTATGATATTGCATGGGTGTAAGGAGTCTGGTAATTTTTTGGAATTATTGGATTTGTATAGCCCGGATGGAGCAAAATCGTTGGATAAGCTTCGGGAACAGCAATATAAGCACGGTGGAATTGTTTAATATAGCGAGTTTTATGACAGGATATGAAAAAGCAATTAATTCTCGAAGTAGAAGAGTGTGAAACACTATTCGCTTGAAAATTTCAGTTGATATTTCACATATTTTAGGAAATTTAATAACTGTTATATTTGATTATCAAATTCTTCGCAAACCCTTGAAAATACTAAGTTTGTAGCAAGTGTACTTTCCCTTACTCTTTCCCTTGTGTTACATTCTCCCATTAGCTTTCATGAACCTTAATATGGGAAAAATTAAGGGAAAGAAAATTTCATAACACAGTATAACATATAACAATAACGACATGGTGAACTGATTGAAATGTTTTCGATATTTAACTCTATTACTGATTATCAAAAGAAAATGGAGATAAGATACGATGAGAACAATTTATGCAGAATACAACATAAATCACGATAGTATTGATGTTTACACAAGTGCTGGATATAGCTTCGCATTGACTGCTGGGAAGCTGAAAAAGATTTAAAAACCACATATGGATCAGAATGTGCACTTACTTCATTAGCTGTGGATGAGCCTTTGGAATATGCAAGATTATATCTTGAGGGCAATTTACAGATGTGGGTGGATGCAGAAGATTCATTAGAATTTTATTAAGTGAAAGAGGGATAGTGTTCATTAAGAGTGCTATCCCTCTTTAAAGAATGTGCGAAATGCAATAATTACATATTTTCTATGGATTAACAGAATGCCTAAAAATAATCCATGTACTTATGAAATAACAAATCAATAAAATTGCCAAAATGCCCATTGTTGCCCCTATTTGTAACATCAATGCACCAAACCCGATATAGGCTGAAATTTCTGCTGATATGGTTTGGATAAAGTAAGCTATTACAACAGCAGCTACAATGATTGCTGTGATAATTGGAAGCCCAAACCAAACACTTAATTGTTGCAAGATAAGTTTTCCGATATGCTTTTCTTCCACCCCCAATTTTCGGAGTACAGAGAAGCGATATTTATATTGTCCTGCGTCTAAGAGTTGTTGCAAGGAAAGTACGGTAAGACATATAATCATCAATACAACAGCACCATAAAGCATTGCAGCCTGTAAAACAAAATTATTTGCTATTGTACTGTTCCTCTGTAATGTACTGAACCGTATTCCATACATAACACCGCTTTCTGCTTGCTCTGGGTATTCCTCTGTAAAAAATTTTTCCAGTTCCCTTGCATTTTCATAGGAGATGTTTTCTTCTGTTGTGATATAGCGGTTTTTTATTACCGGCAACAGCTTTTCACAAATACTGTCTGGAAGTACATAGAGTATATCTGTATAGGAATTGTACGCTGTTTCTCCGATTGCTTCCTCATAATAGGACTGCTCGGAAAGAGTCAATTCTCCTGCGTCTGTCAAAATACTGGTATGCTCTTTCAAAAAGCTATCCCGTTCTTCCTCGGTGGCGATTGCCGCCCATTGTGTCGTAAATTCATCTTCCCCCAGAGAAATCTGTTCATAACCCAACATTTTCCTTATGGTGTTATAATCACTTAAAGAAATTGCCACAATCGGAAAATCATATTTCTGTCTGTTGTGAAAATCGTCTTTCTCTGGCAGATATAGATTGAAAGTGCAATCATAGTCTGTATCTATTTTATGTTCTGCCAGAAAATCAGTAATGATTTCATAACTGTCCTGTGGCAGATTTTCTTCTTCATAAACATCATTGTATCTCGAATATACCTGCACATCATACATAGAGCGTATATCCAAATAACCAGACGACCAGCCCGTCAAAATAGGGGCTGCAACGAACATGAAAATTGCTAATACCAAAGTGATACAAATGACTGCCATAGTCTTGCTGGTCGTATTCAGCTTTGAGGTAATCTGTCCGAAAAAGAAAAGTGCTTCCTCATGGTATCGGTGTTCTGGCGATTTTTCTTTCCATGCTACAATCAAACCACTGGTAAGATAAATGAAGGCACAAATGAAGAAAAGTAAGTCAATCACAACAAAAAGCAGATATTGATTGAGCGTTCCACCACCTAAAGGCAGATAATATTTATTTGTTAATGCTGCAACGCTGGCTGCTGTAAAAGCATTCAATACAGAACATATCAGCAAACCAGCAATGAAACATTCTCTTTTTTTCTTTCTGATTATGCAAAATATCGACCACAGCAAAGTAAGCAGCGGAAAAAGAATATTTCCCCAAAACATAAGCTGCACCGGAAACGCAAAGCGGGTGTCATAATAAAACCAGACCTTTTGTATTCCTGCAATCAATCCCCATACGGTAAATACTTCAAAGAGGACTACTACAACAGAAATGAAGCGGCTCTTTTTTAGCTCTGGTTCGTTCTCTTTCTCTGCGGAAAGCATATCAATAATTTTTGTTTTCTGAATGGTACGGGTATTGAAAATTCCTACCACAAAAAAACTTGCCACAAAAAATACCACTGTCAACAAAACGGTATCCGGGAATAATGTCCATGAGATTTCATAAGGCTTTCCATAAGCAGTAAGGAGCATTGCGGTAATGAATTGAGAACAAAATACACCGCAAAAAATACCAATCAAAATGGAAAACATACCCATAATCAGTGTTTCTGCAAAGAAAATCCTGCCAATAGTTTTTTGTTCCATTCCCATAATGGACTGGACAGCAAACTCGTTTTGCTTCCGTCTTAGCATATAATGATTGACGAACCGTATCAAAAATAACAACAGCAATGTTATCATGCAGATTGCAATTTTCATTCCGTCACTTAACAGAGTAAAATCATACTCGCTGCCTATATCCGGGCTATAATAACTACTGGAAATAGACAAGAACGCATAAAACAAGGTAACACAGATTGTCATTGTGACAATGTAGACCAGATAGTCTTTTACAGACCGTTTTGCATTTCTGAAAACAAGTTTAGCATACATGGCTCTGTCCCCCTCCAATCATGGTAAGGACATTCAGAATTTTATCAAAAAAAGCACTTCTGCTGTCGTTGCCCTTGCGCAGTTCCATAAAGATTTCTCCGTCTTTCAAAAAAAGAATACGGTTGGCATAGCTGGCGGTAAAAGCGTCATGAGTTACCATAAGAATTGTCGCCCTAAGCTGTTCATTGATACTTTGAATGGTAGACAGCAGCATTTGTGAGGAATGGCTGTCTAATGCTCCTGTCGGTTCATCTGCCAATAAGAGTTTCGGATTGTTGATAATTGCTCTTGCACAGGCACAACGCTGTTTTTGACCGCCCGATACCTGATAAGGATATTTGTTTAGAATATCGCTGATATTCAGCTTTCCGGCTATATCCAAAATGCGGGGTTCTACAATCCCTGCAGGGACTTTATTGATTGCTAATGCCAGTGCAATGTTTTCTGAAATTGTCAATGTATCCAGCAAATTGAAGTCTTGAAATACAAAACCTAAATTCTCTCTGCGAAAGCGGGCAAGGAATTTTGGTTTGATTTCCGTTATATCTGTTCCCTCTAAAAAAATATGCCCTGCACTTACGGTATCAATCGTAGAAATACAGTTTAGCAGCGTTGTCTTTCCAGAACCGGACGCACCCATAATTCCGAGAAATTCTCCGGCTTCCACAGAAAAACTAATATCTTTAATGGCTTTGGTAATATTCCCCTCATTGCCATAATATTTCTGGATATGCTCCAGCTTCAAAATTGTATTCATCGGATAAACCTCCTTAACTGTTCCATACCCATATTGTAAATGGAGTATCTCATTTTTTGTATCAAGTTTTCTTACACAGTTCTTACAAAAATGTAAGAAGTGCAGAACCTGTCAGCCCTGCACTCCGATAATAAAATCATTCATTTGAAAGATAAGTGAAATCGTTGTTCCTCTGTTTTCGGAATAAGCAGTAAGTCCTATTCCCAGTTTATCACATAGACGCTTGCAAAGATATAAGCCAATTCCAGTAGAATTTTTCCCGGTTCGCCCATTCTGACCTGTAAATCCTTTTTCAAAAATACGGGGTAAATCACTTTTAGGAATACCTATCCCATTATCGCTGATAGATAGCACAATCTTGTCATTCGTTTTTGTTGCCCCAAAGTGCAAAATAGGCTGCTCTGCATGGTATTTGATTGCATTACCGATAATCTGATTTAAGATGAACCGCACCCATTTTTCATCAGTGTAAACCATTGTTTCTATATCGTCTATCTGAATTGACATATTACTTTGACGCAAAAGATACTTATTATCTGCGATTGCACTATTCACAACATCGCATAAATTGACTTCACGGACAGAATAGTCTTTTTCAGCGTGTTCACTTCTGGCATAGTAAAGTGCCTGTTCTGTATATTGATTGATATTCTCTAACTCTGCCAATACCTCTCTGGAAAAGGGAGAACGGTTATTCTCACACAGCAGCTTCATAGCTGTAATTGGTGTTTTTACTTCGTGTATCCATTGTTCAATGTATTCTTTATATTCCCTGCGTTCCCTCTGTACTTCGCCAATCCGTTCCAACATGGATTTTTCAGCCATTTTCATAATCTGGTAAAAAACCTGTTCATCAGCCCTTTCCGGCACTTGCATGATTTCCGGCAATAAATATCGTTCTTCTAATTGCTCCGTCATATTGAGCAATTTATTCAGATACTTTTTTCGTGAGAAATAAAAAGTCAGCAAAGATAAAACAAGGACAATCGACCAGACCGCAAGAATAAACAGGACTGTTTGGATAGGATTATCGCTTGCAATCAGGAACAAGGCAAAGGCAAGCATACCCAGCAGATTGATTAAAATAACGGGGAGTTGATTTTTCAAATATTGTTTTCCACTCATAATGTATATCCTTGCCTGTGTTTTGTTTTAATGAAATCTACAAGTCCGATTGTTGCCAGTTTGTCACGAATACGGGTAATATTGACACTTAGGGCATTATCATCAACATAAAGCTGATTATCCCAAAGAAAATCCACAATATCATTTCTGGAACAGATTTTTCCAGCGTTCTTAAAAAGGTAGTAGAGGATTTTCAATTCATTCTTTGTCAATTCTGCTTTCTGTCCTTTGTACTCTATCATGCTACTCTCCAAATGCAGGGTAGCTTCTTTCCACATATAAATTTCTGTTTGAGAGGAACGGTAGGCTTTCTTTAACAATGCAGCAATTTTAGCAAGAAGAATAGCAGGATTATAAGGCTTTGTGATAAACGCATCTCCACCCAGCATAATGCTGTTTAGTTCGTCCATATCTGTATTGCTGCTTGTTACAAATACAATCGGAATATCTGAAAAAGTGCGAATTTGAGAACATATTTCAAAACCGTTATTCCCCGGAAGTTTTATATCCAGAATAACCAGATGTGGTGCAGCTTCTTTTAACTGCTCTATTGTTTGGGAAAAATCCGTAACTGCAAATACTTCATATCCATTCCCATACAAAAGAGTTTTAAGCTGTGTTTGTATCGTAAAATCATCTTCAATGATTAGTATTTTTTCCTTCATAGAGATACCTCCCTAACACTTTATTATACTGTATCAGAGAGGTTTTCTCAATCGTATTATTGAATGGGAATTTTAGAATGATTTTGTACATAGCTTTGTAAAAAATGCTTAATAGTTTCTTTTCTCAAGGTACGATTCTAAATAACACCTAAGTCCAACATATGCGCCCTGCAAAAGTACAAAAAGCAATAGAAGATTTACTGACAGTGCTTTTTTGATTGCTTCTCCAAAATAAATGATGACAGCAGCACTTGTCAGTATCATCAGTAGAGTAATGACATCCCAACACTTTTCCCTATATAATTCTATAACCTTTATTTCTATCAGTATCGCCAGTATCCCTGTTCCTGCCACACATATTCCTACAATCAATATTAGCAATATCCAATATACCATTCCGGCTATAAAAGGATTTGGAATTTTTGTGCTAATCTGTGCCACAGATTGCCCGACCTCAATCGTCCAACCGATAAAAGTTTGTATGAATGACGCTGCATCATGGAAGAATGATTTGCAATCGGAAAGAAACACATCTGACTGTACTGCCTGAAAAAGAGTGGTTGTCAGCGAATACCATGCAAGAAGGAACAAGGTTGTTTGGAACATTACCGTTTTTGCTTTATACTGTCCTGCAAGTCGCTCTTTTTGTGTTTCGTATTTCGCTTTTTCATTCTGATAGGCTGTCCGGTCACAGGCTTCACATTTTTCATAGGGTACCGGCTTTTCTACCGGTATCTCTACGATTTTCTGATGTGTCCGGGCATAATCCCGTTGTTGTGTTAAGCATCGTATTTTATCTTGACATTCCCCTATCGTGACGTTTGCGCTTCGCAGCTTCTCTTTCTCGTTCCGCAATGCTCTGTCTGCTAGCTTCAAGTCGTTCTTTAATGCTTGAATATTCCCGGCTCTGTTCTCTTTGTTTAATTTCTCGTTCAAGGTCAGAGATTCGTTGAGCTGCGTCTTTAGTTCCACGATAAGCTGGTCTTTCTGTTCCAGTTCTTCTTGTATCTCCTCGGTCAAGAGGAGAAGTTCTTCCAACTGTTCGGCGTTCTTTGATTCTCTGGATTCGTTCATCTATATCACGTCCTTTCTCTATCTGCTGTTCCAGTTCAGCAATTCGGTGTTCTGTTTCAGTAATAAACTGTTTTCGCTGTTCAGCTTCTGTACCAATTTCTGCCATTGCTGATTTTCGTTTTCCAAAAGTTCTATCTTCGTTTTCTGTTCTTCCATCTTGGAAAGCAGTTCCTCGGTATTTGGCAAAATGTTGAGCAGCTCGGATAACTCGCTGTTTAATTTTTGCAATTTCTGATTCTGTTCCTGCATAAGAGAGAGTTGGGTGTCCCGATTCTGCATTTCCAGAATCATTTCTGCCATTAAGGTCTGCTGTTCTTCGATTTGCCCAATCATGGATTCCATTAAGGGTATAATTTCCCGGCTTTCTTCTAATGTCATTTAATCGCTCCTTCCATAATGATAATGCACCCGATACTTTTCCAAAGGTGTCCAGTATCTTTTGCAATAACGTGTTTTGTTGTTTTATGATTTGATTTTCCGCTACTTTCCACGAACCTTTTATTTCCTTCCCGGCAAGAAACTTTTGTTCAATCTTTCTTGCGTCAGCGCCTTCATGGATGGTAGGAATCTGGAGTTTTCCCTGTTTTTCATAAGAACGGTGATCGACCTGATTATGCAAAGGAAGATGTTCATTACACACCTTTGCCCACTCACTCCGCCACAGTTCACAATTTTTTGGATTGTTCCATCCGGTAGCATCGGTCAGCACCCGTTTCCATTGCAGGCGGTTTCTTGCACCAATCTTCTGAATTCCGTTTTCGTCTAATACAGGGATACGGATTCCATGACGGTCAGGGTTTTTCTTATCCTGCCACCAGTTCGGATGGGATTCATCAATCACGATATTTCCGTTTTTATCTCTGACAAAATCCCAATCCTTGACTTCTTTCTTTCCCCAAGAATGATCCGGGTTAAAAGGACGCATAGTCAGAAGAAGATGAACATGGGGGTTGCCATCCCCTTTATCGTGGATACTCCAATCAGCACACATTCCTCTATCTACAAAAGTTTTTTGAATATAGTCAGTTGTATATTGAATTTGTTCCTGTCTGTTCCATTCTTTGGGAAGGGCAAATTCAAATGACCTGCCAAGTTGGGCATCTGCATTTTTTTCAATCTTCAATATCTCATTCCATAACCTTTGTTTCTGAAATGTGATTTTAAATTTTTCTAAAGTAGCTTCTTTATCTTCTGATCTTTTGTATCGGACAGATTTTTGAAAGCGTTTTATATTTTCTTCTAGTACTATCTGCCATTCAGGAGGTACGTTTTCACACATCATAAGACTGGTGTAGACCACTTCTTTTTTAGAAGTGTAATAACTGATTCTCCCGGTTTCCTCGTTTTTCATCACATCCCCATTGAGATATGCGGAAGCGGAGATAACAGATTTCCCTTTACTTCGTCCGACTATTTTGATTGTGTAATGAAAAATCGCCATGTCTGGATTCCTCCTTTCTGACGTATCCGGCATAGATTTCCGGCAACATTGCTTTCAGTTTTAGAAAAAGCAGCATTGCCGGAACGCCCTCTGCGTAAGAGTGCCCTGCGCATAGCAGCCTGCATGGAATGCGCCTCTCTGGCGAAGAGTGCCTCCTGCGGCATGAGCAGGTCTGGCTGAAAGCCCCGCCGACGGAACGAGCCCGGCAAGCGTGAGCGCAGACCGGTTGCCACTTGTGGCAAACTTATTGGGACGACCTCTGGTTGTCCATAAGTGCGCCCTTCATGAAAAAGCAATGAAGGGAATGAAAAACTCATCCCCTCCGCCATTACACTTCCTCCATATCAGTATTTGTTTCTTTCTGCATTGCCTTTGAGAAAAATTTCCCATTGGCTTCCTGCTTTTTCAGAAAACCAATCAGCTTTGGGATGTCTTCCTCCTCAATAGGCGCACCAAGAACGGATTCCACCGCACCGCCAACCTGACAGAGCCTATGGGTTCGTTTTTTACTTTCTTCGGCTTTCTTTCGTTTTAGAAGTTCTTTCTTCTGTGCTGCATATCGTTTTGCTTTTTCAAGGCTTTCCTGTTCCTTCTTTTCCATTTCAAGCATTCGTTCTTCATAACTTTTTGTTGATTTTGCCATTATTACATTCCCCTTTCTTTTGCAAACATAAGTTCTCGGTTGCGTATCAGAAGAAGCACATGGTATAATCTTCTTGCGTGTAGGTATATCATGGCTTCGGTCTGATAGAACCTTTGGCGGTTTCTTTGGAAGCCGCCTTTTTAATTTGCCGCAGTTCTTGTTACGGCTTTTACATTTCCTCTATCCCTCAAATCACGACCTTCATTCGCTTCCATAAACATTTCCAGAATATCGGTTTTAATCAGGACTTTACGACCAACCTTTAATACCGGAAGTTTCTTCCATTCTACAAGCTGTCTTAAGGTGTTTCTGCCGATTCCCGTATAGTCGGCAGCTTCTTCGATGGATAATGCAATTTTTCTTTGCGTCATATAATCACCTCCCTGTAAATTGCATTATGCAATTCTTGTGATGTAAGTATATCCCTTCCAAATCTTTTTGTCAAGCGTTACGAAATATTAAAAACAATTTTTATATTGCATATTGCAATTTTAGAGAAACAATGCTATAATTCATACATACCGAAAAAGGAGGCAGTCAGCATGAAAGATAAAGAACTACGCAAGCTGATAGGCAGCAGAATAAAACAGCGCCGTCTGGAATTGAATCTGACACAGCCTTATGTCGCAGAAAAGATGGGAGTTACCGCTTCTACAATCCTGCGTTATGAGAATGGTTCGATTGACAATACGAAAAAAATGGTGCTGGAAGGTCTTTCGGAAGCACTCCATGTATCTGTGGAATGGCTCAAAGGGGAAACAGACGAATATGAAACCGACATTACGGATAAGAGAGAGTTACAGATTCGTGATGCGATGGGAGATATTCTGGAACAGTTACCGCTTGCCCTTACCAAAGAAGAAGATGCTTTTTCAAAAGATTTATTACTGCTGATGTTAAAACAATATGGTCTGTTTTTGGATTCCTTCCAGTTCGCCTGCAAAAACTTCAAGGGGAATGATGGTCAGACGGATATTGCCAAAACAATAGGGTTTGAATCGAATGAGGAATATAATGAGATTATGTTCTTAAGGGAAATCACTCCTACCATCAATGCTCTTAATGAGATGGCAGACGTTGTAAGGCTCTATTCCAAGAAACCAAAAACAGCAGAACAAAGGCTTGCAAATCTTTTATCAGAAGTCTTATACGAAGATTCCGAATCGGTATAGTAAGACAACCGGAGTTATGATATACTTACACGCACGAAGCATTTCATCAGTTCCGATTGTCTAATATCGAAAGGAGACATACGATTATGGCAAAAGGATCTGTAAGAAAAAAAGGAAAGAAATGGTACTACCGCTTCTATGTAGAGGACGCAAGCGGCAATCTTGTTCAGAAAGAATGCGTTGGAACAGAAAGCAAAAGTGAAACTGAAAAACTGCTCCGTCAGGCAATGGATGATTATGAGAAAAAGAAATTTGTTGCCAAAGCGGAAAATCTCACAGTCGGACAACTTCTGGATGTGTGGGCAGAGGAGGAATTAAAAACAGGTACGCTCAGCAATGGTACGGTGGAGAATTACCTCGGAACAATCCGAAATATTAAGAAACATCCGCTGGCAGAACGGAAATTAAAAAATGTAACCTCTGAGCATTTGCAATCCTTCTTTGATTTGCTTTCCTTCGGGGGAGTTCATCCCGATGGAAAAGAGAAAAAGGGTTACAGCAAAGACTACATCCATTCTTTTTCCGCAGTCATGCAGCAATCATTCCGCTTTGCAGTATTTCCAAAACAGTATATTACGTTCAATCCTATGCAGTATATTAAACTGCGGTATCAGACGGACGAAGTTGATTTGTTTTCGGATGAGGACATGGACGGAAATATCCAACCAATTTCACGAAAAGATTATGAAAGACTGCTTGCGTATCTTCAAAAAAAGAACCCAGCCGCAATACTTCCAATCCAGATAGCCTATTATGCCGGGCTTCGTATTGGAGAAGCCTGCGGTTTGGCGTGGCAGGACGTAAATCTGGAAGAACAATGCCTTACCATAAGACGCAGCATCCGATATGATGGCTCAAAGCGCAAATATATCATCGGACCAACCAAGCGGAAAAAAGTGAGGATTGTTGATTTTGGAGATACGCTGGTAGAGATTTTCCGTAATGCCCGGAAAGAGCAGTTAAAGAATCGAATGCAGTACGGAGAACTTTATCACACGAACTACTACAAAGAGGTCAAAGAGAAAAACAGAGTGTACTACGAGTATTATTGCTTAGACAGAACAGAGGAAGTCCCGGCAGATTATAAAGAAATTTCTTTCGTCTGCTTAAGACCTGATGGCTGTCTGGAACTTCCGACTACTTTGGGAACGGTATGCAGAAAGGTAGCAAAAACATTAGAGGGATTTGAAGGCTTTCATTTCCACCAGTTACGTCACACCTATACAAGCAACCTTTTAGCAAATGGAGCTGCCCCAAAAGATGTGCAGGAATTGTTAGGACACTCAGATGTCAGTACCACAATGAACGTCTATGCTCACTCCACAAGAGATGCGAAACGAAAATCGGTTCGGCTTCTTGATAAAGTGGTAGGCAATGACTAAAAAATTTCCCTTATTTCCCTTGTGATTATCTCATAAGGGCAAAAATAAGGGAAACTACATATCATTTCACTAATGAACAGGCGGGAAAGCCTGTAAAATAGGGAAAGTTAGAGGAATAATTATATAAATTCCAGTTTATCAAACTGAAAAACAGGTAATTAAGGAGATAGAAATTGATAAGACAATACAATGAAGATGATATAGACGCAGTAATGCAGATATGGCTTGATACGAATATTCGTGCACATAATTTCATATCGTCTGGTTACTGGCGGATTAACTTTGACATGGTAAGAGAAATGCTTCCTCATGCAGAAATATACGTGCAAGAAGAGGACTGTGCAAGGCAGATAGATGGATTTATTGGATTGAATGATGATTATATTGAGGGGATTTTTGTAAAAGAAACAATGCAGTCAAAAGGAATTGGAAAACAACTGTTAAATCATGCAAAGGAAGTTAAATCCACATTAAAATTAAGGGTCTATCAGAGAAATGAGAAAGCAATAAAATTTTATCTACGGGAGAACTTTTGCATTTAATCCGGAAGTGTAGATGACAACACAGGAGAAAAAGAATTTGTAATGATATGGAATAAATAAATTCCGGTTATGGAAGATACGTATGCGAAGAAGAGACAGAGAGGTAACAGAACATAGTGAAATTATTGATTGCGATTATTATACTGCAAAGCACAGACCGTTGCCAGTGAATCCTATTGTGTAATAATGAATGCTTCAGCACTTAAAAATCATCAGATAATAGGAAACGGCACATGAAATGTCATGTTGGGATGGATAGGTTGGAAATCATAGGAGAAAATGAGCCTTGAGGGCAAGGCTCTAAGGGAGAGAGAAATCTATGATACGAGAAATTGAGAATAGAAGAAGTATAAGAAAATATAAGCCAGATGAGATCGAAAGAAAGTTAATTGAAGAGATCATATACAGTGCTTCCCTTGCACCATCTGCTAAAAACAGGCAGCCTTGGAAATTTATTGTATATCAGGGGGAAGAAAAAGATAAACTGGTTGATGTCATGCGTCATGGTATAAATTCAGAAAAAGCGACTCATGAGCTTATGCCGGAATGGGCATTTGCCATACCGGATGCTGAGAATACAGTCAGAATCATGCAGGAGGTCCCATGCCTTATAGCAGTGCTTAATACCAATCAGCATACTCCATTTGCAAGCATTGAAAATGAAAAGCGAATTGTTGAAATATGTGATTCGCTGTCCATAGGTGCAGCGATTGAAAATATGATTCTGACAGCAACAGGGTGTGGATTAGGTACTTTGTGGATTGCAAATACTTGTTTTGCCTATAATGAGCTGATGGATTTTATCGGAACAGACAGCCAGTTGACAGGAATTGTTGCGGTTGGCTTTGCCGACGAAGCTCCGGACAAAAGACCGAGGAAATCATTCGAAGAAATCGTTGAGTACAGATAGGTAAATCGGAATTTGTGGAGGAAAGCCCGATGAAAGAAAAGAGTTGTCAAACTCGTTGAGGAACGATTCACTATTGAGCAAGCGTATCAAACCCGGATACAATTACTCTTGTTTTTCTGCCGGGATTGGCTGCGGATCATCGATCGTTTGATAAGCAGATTCCGTATTTTGAGAACAGGTATAATGTTATCATCTGGGATGCGCCAGCACACATTCTTTTTTGTCCGGAAGCGTTATACATTGCACATAGACGCACCTGAGGGAGGGACAGAAATGGAAACTGAAAAAGTATATGCCATGCCATTTGCAAAAATATATCCTATGCTGGTGGAAAAGGCAGCCCGCAAGGGGCGGACGCAGGCAGAAGTAGATGAAATTATTGGGTGGCTGACTGGTTACAGCGTTCCGCAAATTGATGCTGCGGTGCAGAATGGAACGCTGTATGGAGATTTCTTTCGAGATGCTCCGCAGCTCAATCCGGACCGGGTGCTCATAAAGGGCAGCATCTGCAACGTAAAGCTGGAGAGCATCGAAGAACCGCTGATGAAGGAGATCCGCTATTTGGACAAGCTGGTGGATGAGCTGGCTAAGGGCAAAGCGATGGAGAAGATCAAGCGGACAAACAAATGAGGAAAAGCAGCCTATTACACACCGACAGAGAATGTGGTATAATCCTTGAAAAACACTGTATGGAAAGGACAAACACGATGAACGCTCTGGATATTATGAAACGCCCTGCCGCCTACGTCGGCGGCTATGAAAACACCCCCACGGAGGAACAGAACCGTGCAAAGCAACTGTGCTGGGAGTACAACCGCACCGCTCCTAACGAACAGGAAAAGCGGCGCAGTATCCTGCAGACCCTGCTGGGCACCTGCTCTCCCATGACCGGCATTGAGCCAGATTTCCACTGTGACTATGGCTTCAATATCCATACCCACGGCTTGGCGGTCATCAATTATAACTGCGTCATTCTGGATACCTCTCCGGTAAACATCGGAGCAGGTGCCTTTATTGCCCCCGGTGTATGCCTTGCCTGCTCCGGTCATGCCATCGACCCGGAGCAGCGCAGCCACGGCATTGGCACCTCGGCACCCATTACGCTGGAGGAAAACGTCTGGATCGGTGCAAATTCCACCGTCTGCGGCGGCGTTACCATCGGGGCAGGCTCGGTTATCGGGGCGGGAAGCGTCGTCACTCATGACATTCCCGCCGGCGTCATCGCTGCGGGGGTGCCCTGCAAGGTGATCCGCCCCATTACCGAAAAAGATAAGTTCAAGCCGGAGGATATTCTGTTCTGAGAAATTCAGATTGGAAACGCTGGAAAAACATACGCACAAGCCCTCCGGGGACATTTTTGTTTTTCGCCATGCTTTTCTGTGGGGAGAAGGCATGGTATACTGAAACCGACAACTCGGTATTTGCACAATTCTTGAACTCAACACAAACTGCCATCAGTGTTGTTCCGTTGCCCGTTCTTTGCTGGTAGAATAAAACCATCAAATGAAGGAGGCAACAAGCCATGAATACAGATAAAATCTATGCAGAACAACTCGCAAACGAATATGCACTAAAGGACACCTCCAAGGTGATTGCTCTTCGCAAGCTGGATGCAAAAGCCAAGCTTCCCGCAACTGTTTTTACTTACACATTTGGTATTATCACTGCGATGGTGGCTGGTGTTGGGATGTGCCTTTCCATGAAGGTTATCGGCAACGGTAGTGTTGCTATGTTTGTTTTCGGCGTGATTGTCGGCATTATCGGGCTGCTGGGTATGGGCGTTAATTACCCCATCTACAAAAAAATGCTGGCTCAGGGCAAGCAGAAATACGCTTTTGAAATCATGGAATTGGCAAAAGAAATCAGCGAGAAGTAAACAGCAACACGAAAGAAGGTGATAATGATTGAATAAATCAGAAAGCAGATATTATGCTACTGCAGCCAGAATGGACGAAGCCTTTCTGACACTTCTGGCAAAAAAGGATTTTGAGTATATTACAGTCAAAGAAATCTGTGAAGTAGCAGGGGTCAATCGTTCCACCTTCTATCTGCACTATGAAACGATGTCAGACTTGCTCTCGGAGAGTATCAGTCGTATAAATGAGCAATTTCTTGCTTACATGGAGAAAGATTCAGATGCCTTTTCTGCAAAGTTGCGGAATTGCCCGAGGGATGAATTATATCTAATTACGCCGGATTATTTAACACCTTACCTCAGCTACATTAAAAACAACAAGAGACTGTTCCGCACAGCAACAGAAAATGCGGCGGTGTTGGGGATGGATAAAAGCTATGATAGGATGTTCCGTCATGTGTTTACGCCGATTCTCGACCGCTACGGTGTACTACAGCAAGATCGACCTTATATCATGGCCTTTTATATTCGGGGACTGATGGCAATTATCTCAGAATGGCTCAAGAACGACTGCACCGATTCCATTACGTATGTTACAGGTGTGATTCAGCAGTGTGTAAAAATGCCACAAAGCGAAACAATGAACGCTGTTTGATAACTTCCAGTTTGTAGATGCAAATACATAGTAATTATGGTGTAGGGGACAAGGAATTGTTCCCTGCAAATCGGAATTTAATTTATACATTTGGAGGTGGTAAACAATGAGAAAATGTGCTAAATGCGGAAAAGTTATGATGTCAGATTTAAGACTTAAAGTAAATGGTGGGGGCTATGGGATTGTTGTTCATGTAGATGAAAAACAAAAGGCAAAAATTATAGATGATGTAAAAGTTGCGGTCTGTCCAGAGTGTGGTAATATAGAAATGTATTTAGAGGATTTAACTAATTTGAAAGATTAAGCGATAACTTCCAGATGATAAAGCAGAAGTATAGGGTTTGATTCATATGATTTCAGAAAAAAAACAGAGAATTGCTGCTATTATGGTTTTAAGTTCCATCATGCTGATTTTACTTTTGTCGATAAATTTCCGAATCTGGAGTGGATATTATGCAGAAGGGGATTTGGAAAGTATAGTCATACAGCAGATGGAATGCTTGGAAAAGTCAAATAGTGAAAACGATATAAGCGAAAGTATATGTTTGCATTTCTATGAGTGTATATGTTTCGGTGGAATAGAAATAATGGTGATCTGGGTATATGATGGCTTTAAAGACCTCGGACAAGGTGAGTTTTCTTTCAGACCGGGAGTTACCCTTTGCAGTCTATCGGTTCGGATGGATGATTAAATACTTCTGATAATCAAATTTAAAATTTATTATCAGGAGGAACTTCGATGTATGTATTAAATGCAAATCATATTTCAAAAAGTTATAAAACTGCAGGAGAAACTATGCGGATTTTGCAGAATGTGAATCTGCAAGTTATGAAAGGAGAAATGGTTGCTATTATGGGACCATCCGGCAGTGGAAAGACTACTCTGCTCCATGTGCTGACCGGGGTTGACACACCGGACGATGGAGAAATCGTAATAGGAGGAGAAACGTTTTCACAGCTTACGGAAGAAGAGAAGGCATTTTTTCGCAGAAAGCATATGGGAATGATTTTTCAGGATTTCCAGCTTTTGGAGAGTTTGACGGTAAAAGAAAATATATTGTTACCACTCATTCTTGAACGAAAAGAAGCAGACATCCAGCAAGAGCGTTTTTCAAGAATAGCGTATGTGCTCGGCATTGAAAAATTAGCTGACAAAGGAATTACGGAAATATCGGGAGGTCAGAAACAGAGAGTTGCGATTGGCAGGGCGCTGATCAATGAACCGGATATTATTTTTGGAGATGAGCCAACAGGAAGCCTTGACCGAAAGACCACCGGGGATGTGATGCGATGTATGAAACAGATGAATCAACGGTCTGGCATCAGCTTTCTGCTTGTAACACATGATGCTTATACGGCATCCTTTTGTGACCGGGTACTTTTTCTACAGGATGGGAATCTGGCAAAAGAAGTAAAGAAAGAGAACACTGCTGATAATTTCAGAGAAGATATATGGAAAACGCTGTGCGGTTTGGGAGGTGGAAAAGATGACCTTTTTTGATATTTCCCGAAAGATGCTGAAAGCTGGTTTTTACAAATATCGATTGTACTTTCTATGCAATTTATCTGCAACGGCACTATTCTGTTGTTTTGCAGTTATTTCCACAAACAGGACGTTTATGAATGCGTCGATTGTAAATTCATCAATATCCAATAACATTTATCTTCCATTTTTTCTGTCTGCAGTGTTTCTGTTTTTTTTTCTTCCTGTTTCGTGTCAGGCATTTCTGGCATCAAGAAAACAGGAATACGGCGTGATGTTTTCTCTTGGCATGAGCCGGAAGGAAGCGTTTAGAAACTTACTTTTTGAAAATGTGATCATATCCGTGCTGGCATTAGCAATAGCACTTGCGGCAGGAACTGTGCTGTCATTTTTATTTTTTTCCGTTATCATTTATGCAATAGATGTTCACGGAGTGCAATGGCAGTTTTGCCCGGAAGCATATAAGCTTACAGCAGTTCTATATACAGTAGTGGTAGCAGTTGCCTTTATCCTGAATGCCGGGAGACTTATGCTGGATAAAATCGGAACCCTGCTAAAAGCACAATATCGGGCAGAAAAAACAGGAAAGATCGGTACGTTCTTATGCAGACTTGCACCCAACTACATGAGGTTTCATCTGGTGGAATGGTCATTTGTCCGCAGACACAAGAAAGAATGGGGATGTAGGTATGTTTTAGCATCTCTCATAATAGCGGTATCTGTTATGCTTACGGGGGTATGTGTGACTTTATATCCGGCTTTTCTACAGGATGCAAAAAGTTATTCTCCCTATGACATGGTGTACTCAAAAATCTATGGAATGAATCAGGTTTCAGTACAGGATGTCCTTCATATATTGGAGAAAAATGGTGTTACTGTAGAACAGGTCATTCAGCTTCCCTATATCAGAGATGATGTTTTTAATTATCTTCCTGTGACAGAAATAAACCGGGATTTTGGATGTGATTATCAGATTCAGGAAGGCGAGTTTTTGAATTTGTTTCAGTACAATCTGGAAGATGGGTATGAACATAACATACAGCCAGTATCTACTGTAACGATTTCCGGGGACAGAAAGCTGCAGTCTGTTGGAACAGATGTAAAGATACTGTTTAATCAAAATCCGACCTTTGCAGATAAAACACTGATCATAAACGATTCTGATTTCGAAAAATTAAGTGCAGATATAACAGGTAGTGCTGGTATCGCAAACTTGTTTCAGTTTCAGAATTGGGAAGATTCTTATGCGGGAGTATGTGAAGTAAAAGAATATCTGCAGGAAAGCAATCAGTTGAATGAAGATGAGCAGACATATTATGAATTGTCTTCGAAAGTGGAGAAATACCAGGATGCAAAGAAATCAGGGCAATTTTTATTATTTTTGATGGCATTTGTGATAGGGCTTATGATAATGGCTGAGTTTCTGTTAATTCATTCACGTATCCAGGCAGAGAAGGAAGAAAATAGCAGGGTCGTTTGTAGTTTGCGAATGTTGGGAATGATAGACGAGGAAATGGTAAAGTGCCTATGCTATAAGAATTTTCTAAGATTTATACCGCCATCGGTTGTGGGAACAATCCTTTCTTTCCTGCCATCTTATTATCTGAATGAGAGTTATGGAATGGGGACGAATGGAATTCTGGCAGGAATCGTATTTGGAGTGATTTTGACAGTCGGAATATTCGTAGTGATACGCAGGTATTCTGAAAAAGAAGAAAAATTTTATGAAAGCGGTTTTATAATACAAGGAAGAGGATTTTTCGAGAGGATTTTTTGATTATAGATAAGTAGAAAAAGATTCAAATCCTGTTTATAATTAAAAGATAAAGATAGAGACAACTCGAAGTTTTTAGGGCTAAAGCCAATATAAATAATACTAGACAGGTTTGTCCAATAGCGTAAATACGGCATTTTCTCGCTTTGTGTCGTGTTATGTTTAGTAGAATAATATTACTTTGTCAATGAAAGGAGGAAACAGTATGGATCAGAAAAAGATTGGACGTTTCTTAAAAGAACTTAGGAAAGAAAAGGATATTACACAGGAACAGCTTGCCGAAAAGATAAAAGTTTCAGGCTGAACGGTTTCTAGATGGGAAACAGGTGTTTGAGTTATAATATGACCAAGTTAGATGAAACACAGTAAAATCAAGGGGTTATGCCTAATTTAGTCCTTATTTTTATACCAATTTAGCGGTAGATAAGGCAGCGCTGTTATATCAAAACCGAAAAACCAAGTCAGTATCACAGATGTCCGCAATCAGTCTGAGAGTGAATCTGTGTGCTTAGATTAGGTACAATTTTATATTAAAACATTTAGTGAGGACTAAATTAGCACTTGAGATGGAATATTCCATCAGCTGGTTTGGTCCTCTATTTATTTGAGAGGAGTGGTCGAATGGGCAAAGTGTTAATTTGGTTCGTAATCATTATTAGTACAGTGGTTCTCTACTGTCTTATGAAAGTTAAGGCAGAGAGTGATGAACTGTATTTAGATAAGGTTTTTTATGATGAAAACAGTATATCATATGCGTTCATGCATTGAAAATACTGTTCAGTTAAGAAATGCTGTATTTTTTTGGTGCACTAATGCGTAGAAAGCAGGTGTATGATGAGTTCAAATCATTTTTTTGTGTATGACAAAAAGACAGATTGCATATCTGCCTCATAATGCAGTATAATGGTAACGAAATTTATGCAACCCGATACATGAAATCCCTATTTCTCTTTGGACGGAGGGGGGATAGGATATTTTCGATTGTACCTGACAGGTGTCAGATACTTTTGTATGAGAAGCATGGTCTCTGTTTCGTTACCACTGTGTTTGAGATACGCCCTGCATATGTTTACTGCGATGGCGAAATTAATTTTATAGACGTGTTTGGTATTTTTAGATTTTTTTACCATAGCGTGAGAAGTCACTAATTCACAGAAATTATACAGAATCATATGGGCATTGATTTCCTGAAGGATTCCATCATATTTGCTGCTGTGCCAGTTGATCAGACCGATGGTGTATTTGAGTTCACGGAAGCTTGTTTCCTCGCTCCAGCGCATCAGGTAAAGTTTATTGATTTCTTCCAGAGGAAATTCTTCTGAAAGATTGGTGGCAATACAGATATAGGTTCCATTATCAAGGCGAACACGTACAATACGGAATTCAATATCGTAATACATGCAGTTTTCATCAAGAAAATCAAAATCGGTAGAAGGCTGAAGTATGGTATAGGTGTTAGGATTCCCCAGTGTTTCTTTCGTATGGTGTCTGGTAAGTGTTGTCCTTATATGAGTATCAAATTCGCTGTCAGGCAAATCATAAGAGGAAAGGATACCATTACTGTTGATATCCTTCATGCGGATAACGAAATACATTCCCTTCCGGATCAGGTGTGCAAAGGTATTAAAACTTTCGTAACCACTGTCTGCCATAAGGATGGTATTATTACAATACTTATGAAAAACATCAGATCAGTGCAGTAGATATGAATATAGAAAAAATGATTTGTTATCCAGTAATTCAAGGAGAACGAATCAACTATCAAAATAAATAATGTTTTGAAATCAGGGATGAGGTAGAAAGGAAAGTTCCATGACAAAAGATGAAGTAAAAAAACTCAGGATGAACAGTCCGGAATCACTACAGTTTTTAAATAATGCTACAAAATTTTATAATTTAATGATGATGTATCGTTGTGCTATTTGGGAGATACAAACTAAACTTGAGGTTTTGGATGATGAATTTTCAGTTGAGAACAATCGAAATCCTATTTCTTTTATAAAAACAAGAATTAAGCAGCCCAATAGTATTTACGATAAACTGCAGAAGATGGGATATGAATTTACAACAGAAAATATACAGACATATCTCAATGATGTAGCAGGCGTTAGAATAGTTTGTGCGTTTATTGACGATATTTATATGATATCAGATTTGATTACCCAACAGGATGATATTAAAGTTATTGAAATAAAAGATTATATAAAAAATCCAAAATCGAATGGTTATCGAAGCTATCATATGATTGTTGAAATACCAGTATTTTTTGCTAAGGGTAAAACACCTATGCGTGTAGAATTACAGATTCGAACCAATGGTATGGATTTCTGGGCAACATTGGAACATCAACTTCGCTATAAAAAAGGAATTGAAGAAATGCCTGGCTATGATGAGATAATTGAAGAAATGCCTGGCTATGATGAGATAAGTGAAGAATTACTTCATTCTGCAAGAGCAATCATTGAAGCAGATAATGAAATGCAGAGAATAAAAGACAAAATTGGTATGTTCTACGAAATTTAGGGAGAAAACTGAGCAAGTAGGAAGGTGGAATATATATGAAACAAGATACTTTAGAGGGCAAAGCAAAAACAAAAAATGGGGTAAAACGGCTGTGTTTTTCCATAATCTGCATTCTTCTGGAAGTGATTTTTATTATTACTATCGTAACACGCTTGAATGAATATGCAGAAATCATAAATTTATTTACAAGGATTTTGAGTGGGATCTTGGTTTTGGGATTGTACGCATCAAATAAGACATCCTCTATGAAAATGCCTTGGGTCATCTTAATTCTAATTTTCCCAATTATGGGTGTAGGCCTGTATTTGCTGATTGGTTTGAATGGTGGCACACATAAAATGCGTGAGCGATATGCAGAAATTGATAGCAAATTGTTACCAATGCTTCCGGACAGTCAGGAGTGTTTGAGCAGAATAAAAGAAACAATTCCGAAAGCAGGAAATATAGCAAGTTACATACAAAGAAATTCGCAGTATCCAATCTATCAGAATACGGATATTGTGTATTTTGATGAAGCAGTGAAAGGATTAGAGGCACAGCTTAAGGATTTGGAGAAAGCACAGAAGTTTATCTTTATGGAATATCATGCGATAGAAGACGCTGAAGCATGGCATAAGATTCAAGATGTTCTGGAAGAGCGAGTAAAAGCAGGTGTGGAAGTTAGAGTACTCTACGATGATATGGGTTCTATAGGCTTTATTAACACAGATTTTGTGAAAAAGATGGAGGCAATAGGAATTCATTGCCGTGTATTCAATCCGTTTATGCCAGGTTTAAATCTGTTTTTGAACAATCGTGATCATAGAAAAATAACAGTTATTGATGGAAAAGTCGGATTTACAGGTGGATATAATCTAGCAAACGAATATTTTAATTACACACACCCGTATGGACAGTGGAAAGATACAGGTATTCGTTTAGAAGGAGATGCTGTTCAGTCGCTTACGGTGACATTTTTGGAAATGTGGAATGCAGTAAGTGCTAAGGCTGCTAATGATCCTGATTTTAGTAAATACCTTTTCCACTATGATTATGCGGCACAGCAAACTGGGTTTGTTCAACCTTATGCAGACAGCCCTATAGATAATGAACAAGTAGGAGAAGAAGTTTATATCAGTATGATAAATAAAGCTGAAAAATATTGTTGGTTTATGACTCCATATCTAATCATAACAGATGAAATGACGCATGCGTTATGTCTGGCTGCTAAGCGAGGGGTAGACGTAAGAATTATCACACCTGGTATCCCTGATAAAAAATTCATTTATAATATAACTCGTTCTTTTTATCATGGATTAGTTAAACATGGTGTTCGTGTTTATGAGTGGACTCCTGGTTTCTGTCATGCAAAAATGAGTGTGGCAGATGACTGTATGGCAACTTGTGGAACAATTAATTTGGATTATCGAAGTTTATATCACCATTTTGAAAACGGCTGTTTTATGGCAGATTGTCAGGCAGTTGTGGATATAAAAAATGATCTGATAAGAACGATGGGAGAATGTCGTGATGTGACAGACCAATATCAAACCGGACGAAGTGCATATTTGCGACTGGGACAATTATTTATGAGATTATTTGCTGAATTGCTATAAGAATCTGATGAAACGACCTTTCAAAAAACAGTTGATTTAGAAGTTAACTGTTTTTGAAAGGCCGTTTTTGCTATATCTAACAGTCTGTTGTACAAAGAAGATTTTGCATGGATGAAAAAACAAACCTTGTTGAGGTTAAATTGAGTTTTCCATTGTATTGTATTGCTAATGAATAAGAATAAGAACAGACAATGCTGAATGCTCTGGAAACAAGAATATCTGAGTATAGTATGTAAGTTCGTAACAGAATGAAAGGAGCGATTCAAATGAGCAATTTGGAAAATTATATGAAACGGCAAGCAATTTTTTGTGAACAAAATGATAGCATTAGTAAGAATCTGTATTCAGAGTATGGTGTAAAAAGAGGCTTACGAGATGAAAAAGGCCAAGGTGTGTTGACGGGGCTTACAAATATTTCTGATATAAAAGCTTTTGAATATCGTGATGGAGTAAAGAGTCCATGTGATGGCGAGTTATCTTATCGTGGTTATAATATAAAAGATTTAGTAACAGGAAGTAAAGGAAAAAGGTTTGTCTTTGAAGAAGGAGCATATCTTCTTTTATTCGGAGAATTGCCAACTGATACACAGTTAATGGAATTTCAGGGAAGACTATCTGATTGTATGGAACTACCGACTAACTTTACCAGAGATGTCATTATGAAAGCACCTACATCAGATATTATGGGTTCTATGACTCGAAGTATTCTTACATTGGGCTCTTACGATAAGGAGAAAGAAAGTCTTGAAATTCCGAATGTGCTAAGGCAGAGTATGCAGTTGATCGCAGCATTTCCTATGTTAGCAGTATATGCATACCATGCTTATTGTCATTATGAAAAAAACGAAAGTATGTATATTCATAGACCTGAAAAAGATTTATCTATTGCTGAAAATTTCCTGCGCCTATTAAGACCAGATACAAAATTCACAGAACTGGAAGCAAGAGTACTGGATATAGCATTATTGTTACATATGGAACATGGTGGTGGTAACAATTCTACATTCACTACACGGGTAGTAACATCTTCAGGTTCAGATACTTATTCTGTTATTTCAGCAGCAATGTCATCCTTAAAAGGAAAAAAACATGGCGGTGCAAATCTGATGGTAATGAATATGATGGATGATATTAAAAGTCATGTGAAAGATTATGAAGACGAAGAGGAAATTGCATCATATCTGAGTAAGATTTTGAAGAAAGAGGCGTTTGATCAGAAAGGACTTATTTATGGAATGGGACATGCTGTATATTCTATTTCAGATCCGAGAGAAAGAGTGTTCAAAGGCTTTGTAGAACAACTCGCAAGGGATAAAGGACGTGAGAAAGATATGACCCTTTATAACAATATTGAGAAGATTGCACCTAAGTTGATTGCAAAGCAGCGTCAGATATTCAAAGGAGTAAGTCCTAATATAGATTTCTATAGTGGTTTTGTGTATGACATGTTGAATATTCCAAGAGAATTGTACACGCCATTATTTGCGATAGCAAGAATTGCTGGTTGGAGTGCACATCGCCTGGAAGAATTGATAACTACAGATAAGATCATTCGCCCGGCATATAAGAGTCTAGTCAGCAAAAAAGAATATATAGAAAGAGAGGAACGATAATATGGGAGCAGGAACCAGTGCAGAGGAGTTTTTTTTAAAGAGCATCAATGTTGAAAGCATATTTGAATTTGTCGAAAGAACAGATTATTTGTTCCTTTATAGTATAAAGGAATGTGTTGAAAAATCAGACTGTCATGAAGGAGTATATCTTTCAGAAGTGGCAGAATACATGAAATTATCGATTCCAGAAACATCTAAGATGGTAAAAAGTCTTGAAAATAAAGGATATATTATCTGGAAATTAGATGAGAAAAAAGAAAGAACGTACCTTGTTTTGACGAACAAGGCAATTGAATTAAGTAATTGTCAGAAAGAAAAAATGATAGAAGCTTATGAAAAAATCATATCGAATATACAAGAAGATGACCTGGCAGTTACACGGTGTACATTGAGAAAAATCCGACAGCTTATGGAAGAAATAAAATAGTGATTAATAAAACGGAGTAAGAAAAGCTCATTCATATATTAGAATAAAAATATGACTGTTTCTTTAAAAAGAAGCCTGTCATATTTTTTTATGAAAAATAAATTTTGTTGAGGTTAAATTGAGATTGACTTTGTATTGTATAAGTATGAAATAAAAAAGGAATCAGGTGATGTACAATGAAAAAAGTATAAAATATGTAAAATCCTTCTTGTTATACTGGCAATTTTTTTATGTGTGGCTTTTTATGAATTGATCGGAATCTGCGTTGCATATAAAAAGCAGCCGGAAGTGTCCAATACAACCAAAAAAGAAACAAAAAATGGGTCATGGAACGAATGCAGTGAAAATACAGAACGGGCAGTAATCATAGAAAAGAATCCAGAAGCGCTTTTACAAAGAGTGCGTTTGATCAAGAATGCAAAAAAGGAAATTATTCTTTCTACTTTTGCATTTAAATCCGATGAAAGTGGAAAATTGATTTTAGGAGCACTGCATGATGCGGCAGACAGAGGTGTACATATTCGTCTGTTAGTAGATGGAATGGAGAGCTGGATTGATATGGAAGGAAATCCGTATTTCTATGGATTATCTTCCCATGAGAATGTTGAAATTAAACTGTATAATAAGGCCAATCCGTTGAAACCATGGAAGATGATGGGTAGAATGCATGATAAATATTTGATTGCAGATGGAAAGAGATATATTCTTGGGGGAAGAAATACATACAATTATTTCTTGGGTGATTTTCCGGGACATAAGAACTATGACAGAGACGTGTTAGTGGTTTGCGATGAACCTGAGAAAGAAAATTCAGTTAACCAGTTGTTAGAGTATTTTGAAACGATATGGGAACAAGAAGACAGTGGTTATTTTCATGACAATAAAAACTGGCAAATAGAAAATCTGTAAAGAACGCAGTTTTAGAGCTGCAGAACTGCTATCAGAAATATTTTGAAGAGAATAAGGAAAGAATCTGCGATACCGATTACACGGACGAAACTTTTGAGATAGAAAAGATTGCATTAGTGTCAAATCCTATTCACACAGGTTCCAAAGAACCAGTAGTGTGGTATCAATTGGGAGAATTGATGAAAAATGCAAAAAATCGTGTGAAGATCCATACGCCATATATTATCTGTAATGATATGATGTATAATACATGGGAGGAGATTGCAGAGAACGTTTCAGATTTTTCTATCATGACAAATTCAGTTGCGAATAATGGGAATCCATTTGGGGCTACCGATTATGCGAAAAACAGAAATAGAATCTTAAGTACAGGAATTAATATCTGGGAATATGAAGGCGGTTATTCATACCACGGAAAAAGTATTCTGATTGACGATGATCTGTCTGTAATCGGTTCCTTTAATATGGACATGAGAAGTGCATATCTGGATACGGAACTGATGCTTGTAATTCGCAGTAAAGATATTAATAAACAGTTGGAAGAGGGCATGATGGAATATGAAAGAGTGTCCCGACAGGTATTGGAAGATGGAACCTATCGTGATCCGTATCATGTAGAGCCAATTGAATTGACAAAGAAGCGTCAGAGAAAAATATTTTTGGTACAGCATCTGCTTGGATGGGCAAGGTATCTGTTTTAATAAGGAGGAAGGAAAACGTGTTTAAAATATTGATTGTAGAAGATGATAAAGAATTAAGCCAGCTATTCCAAAAAGTGCTTGAGAAGAATGGATATCAAGTCAAAAGTGCATCGGATGGAGCACAGGCATTAGAAGTATTGGATAAGGAATATATTGATCTGATCATTTCTGATATTATGATGCCGGTTATGGATGGCTATGAACTGGTGTCAGAACTTCGTTCAGCAGGATATCAGATACCAGTGCTTATGATCACTGCGAAAGGTTCCTTTGATGATATGCGCCAGGGATTTCTTTCGGGAAGTGACGATTATATGGTAAAACCGGTAAATGTGAATGAAATGGTTTTAAGAGTCGGAGCACTGCTTCGCCGTGCACAGATACTGAATGAACACAAAATTGTGATCGGTTCAACAGAGTTTGATTATGATGCAATGACGGTTACAACTGATAAGGAAAGTCTTGTTTTGCCTAAAAAAGAATTCCTGCTTTTATATAAGCTTGCAGCTTCGCCAGACAGAACATTTACAAAACAACAGTTGATGGATGAAGTATGGGGATACGAGACGGAGGCAGACCCACATACGATAGAGGTACATATAGGAAGAATCAGAGAGCGTTTTAAAGATAACCCTGATTTTGAAATCGTAACAATGCGTGGAATTGGATACAAGGTGGTGAAAAAATAATGGAACAAAAGAAAGAAAAAGGATTGCGGATCCGATCCTGTCTGACTGGTGCAATCTGGCTGGCACTTGTATTTTCAACAGTTATATCTGCTTTATTATTTGCTATTTTGAATCATTTTTTTAATCTGCCGGGCAGTATACCTGTGCTTGGCTGGCTTTTGATTTTCAATACATTGATTGCAGGGCTGATCACTTCCTTTATTAATGCAAAGTTACTGGAACCAATTACCAGACTTAGTAAAGCAATGAAGGAAGTTTCTCGGGGAGATTTTGAACAGCATTTGGAAACGAACAGCCGTATAGCAGAAGTTGGAGAATCTTATCAGAGTTTTAATGTGATGACAAAAGAGCTTCGTGCAACAGAGGTGCTGCAGATGGATTTTGTATCTAATGTTTCTCATGAGTTTAAGACCCCGATTAATGCCATTGAAGGTATACAATGCTTCTTCAGGGAGAAGAACTGTCTCAGGAGCAAGAGGAATATGTAGAAAAAATCCTGTTTAATACCCAAAGGCTTTCCGGATTGGTTGGAAATATTTTGCTGTTATCCAAGTTAGAGAATCAGAATATACCAATGAAAAAAACGGAATATCGTCTGGATGAACAGATCCGCCAGGCATTTCTTTCATTGGAAACAAAATGGACAGAAAAAGTAATTGGTTTTCAGGTAGAATTGGAGGAAGTTAAATATACTGGGAATGAAGGACTTTTTATGCATATCTGGATAAATCTTTTGGATAATGCGATTAAGTTCAGCCCTTCAAAGGGGACAATTACGATGTTTCTGAAACAAGAACAGGATTCTGTTAAGTTCATTCTGGAAGATGAAGGACCAGGAATAGAGGATGATGTAAAATCCAGAATATTTGACAAGTTCTATCAGGTAGATGGATCTCATAAAGCAGAAGGAAATGGCCTAGGTCTTGCACTTGTAAAACGGATTGTAGATAGTGCCGGAGGAACAATCAAAGCAGAAAACCGTGAATATGGTGGATGCAGATTTGTTGTAGAGCTTCCAATACAGAAAGATGAGGCCATATAAGTTTAAGAAAAACAGATAGAGGAGGAATTACATGACATTTTATCAGGAATTGCAGTTAAATCAGGCAGGTTCTAAAAATCTGTTGAAAAAGAGTGAAACAGTGAAAGAAAAATCATATCATATACTGGTATATTTGGTAAAGATAGCTGTTACAATGGCATTTTGTTTTTTATTTGTTACTATTTTCAGTATCTTATTTGGAAATGAGAATAGTATTGTGGGTGTAGTAGTTTTATTATGCCTTATGGTATTTCGGAATGCGGATCTGGGGATCCACACCGGACAATCTACGATGCTTTTGGCTTTGTTCTTTGTAATTATGACTGTATGTCCGCATTTAGCAAATCAGTTTTCACCGGTATTGGGAATGCTGTTAAATATTGCGGCACTGGCTGTGTTGATTCTGTTCGGATGCCATAATCCATTCATGTTTAATCAATCTACATTGGTTCTTGGGTATCTACTGCTATATGGTTATGATGTTACGGGAAAAAGCTATCAGATGCGATTAGTCGGAATGGCTTTAGGTGCAGCACTTACCTGCTTCGTATTTTATCGAAATCATAAAAACAGAACTTATAAAAGAAATCTGAAAGATCTGATACAAGAATTTGATATCACTTCTTCCAGAACAAAATGGCAGATATGTCAGATTTTATGCGTGCCGATTGTCCTTTGCATTGCAGAACTTTGTAATATGCCACGTGCAATGTGGGCTGGTATTGCAGCCATGTCCGCGATTTTGCCATTTATGGAAGATATGCACTACAGAGTCCATAAAAGGATTGTCGGAAATATTGCAGGTGTTATATGTTTTACAGTGTTATATTTTCTGCTTCCTTCGTCAATCTATGCATATATAGGAATTCTTGGAGGAATCGGTGTAGGATTTTCAGCACAATATGGCTGGCAGGCAGTATTTAACACATTTGGTGCTTTAGCCATTGCTGCAGAGACTTATGGACTACAAGGAGCGGTTAGTCTTAGAGTGATTCAAAATGTTTTTGGTGTTGTGTTTGCTTTAGCATTTTGTGTTATATTTTATTGGTTTATGTCTAAAAAAAAGGAAAGTGATGTGATCGTACATGCAGAGTGAAGTGAATCAGGAAGAAAATTTGAATAGAATTATTACGGTTCCTAATCTTCTTTCTTTTTTTCGGCTTTGTCTGATTCCGGTAATTATATGGAGTTATTGTGTAAAGAAAAATCCTCTGTTAGCTGGTGAAATCTTATTGCTGTCTGGTCTTACGGATCTTGCTGATGGATATATCGCAAGAAGATTCCATAGGATTAGTAATTTAGGAAAAATACTTGATCCGGTGGCTGATAAGCTGACACAGGCAGCGATGTTAATCTGTCTGTTTACTCGTTTTCCGCATATGCTTCTTTTAATCGTAATAATGGCAGGTAAGGAACTGTATATGGTAGTCAGTGGATGTCTTATGATACGAAAGACAGGAAAAGTACATGGTGCAGACTGGCATGGAAAGATAGTAACCTTTTTATTATATGGAACTGCAGCGGTTCATATTATATGGTTCCAAATTACACCGATGGTATCAGATCTGTTGATTGGTTTGTGCGCTATAATGATGGTCATATCGGTCGCTCTGTATATTATCCAGAATACCAGGACTCTTAAGGGAGAGACGGTATAAGCAATTTTATATTGCAATGACTAGAAAAATATTTAGGAGAAGATAGATATAAACAGTAAGTCAAACACACAAACTATGGAGTCTTTAGTCGGTTTAATAAAATTTTAGATAGAAAATAAATCATTCAATGTCATTTAGATAAGGTTTTTTATGACAAAAAGACAGATTGCTTATCTGCCTTATAATGCAGTAGAATGGTAACGAGATTTATGCAACCCGATACATGAAATCCCTATTTCTCTTTGGACGGAGGTGGATAGGATATTTTCGATTGTACTTGACAGGTGTCAGATACTTTTGTATGAGAAGCATGGACTCTGTTTCGTTACCATCGTGTTTGAGATATGTCCTGCATATGTTTACTGCATTTGAAACGGATTTACTCTGCATCTGGAGCATAAACTGAATATACTCGCGGAAAGAAAGTTTGCGGTTCCTAGTAAAATCACTTTCCGGATTACGGCAGAACATGGAGTGAATTTCATCGAGTTCTGTGATGCAGTTGTCGAGTGTGGATTTTAAATTAGATAAGAAAAAATCAGCCATAATGAGCCTCTTTGAAATATGTTTATAATCAAGGCTTGCACAACATATATTGGCTTACTTGTCAACTGTTTTTTGTAATATTTTTAAAGTTTTTAGGCATAAAACAGTGGCTTTCTATGACAGAAAACCACTAAAATGATGCTTAACTGAATGGCATTGCTTTATCACCACTTTGAAAATGGTTGTTTTATGGCGGATAGTCAGACAGTTTTGGATATAAGAGATGATCTTGGAGCAACAATGAATGAATGCAGGGAAGTGACCGAAAAGTACCGCACAGGACGGAGTGCATATTTACGGATCGGACAGTTGTTTATGAGATTGTTTGCAGGACTATTATAGCAGAAAGAAGAGGTGTTCGATATGTGTACAGCAGCAACTTACAAAACAAAAGATTTTTATATGGGCAGAACGCTTGATTATGAATTTTCCTATGGGGAACAGATCACGATAACGCCAAGAAATTACGAATTTGATTTCCGGTTTGCCGGGAAGATAAAAAGCCATTATGCTTTGATCGGAATGGCATTTGTTGCAGAAGGTTATCCGCTTTATTATGATGCTGTTAATGAAAAAGGCCTTGGAATGGCAGGTCTTAATTTTGTCGGCAATGCGGCATATGAAGAGGCTTTGCCGGAAGATGAAACAGAAGTCAGCCAGGTGGCACAGTTCGAGTTCATCCCATGGATCCTTACACAGTGTGCTACTGTAGCAGAGGCGAGAGAGAAGCTGGCAGCAATGAGACTGACAGGTACAGCATTCAGTGAACAGCTGCCGACAGCACAGCTTCACTGGATCATTGCAGACAAAGACTCCTGTATCGTTGTTGAGTCTATGAAGGATGGGCTGCATGTATATGATAATCCGGTAGGAGTGCTTACCAATAATCCACCATTCCCGAGTCAGATGTTTGCACTGAATAATTATGCCGGAGTATCCAGAAAACAGCCGGAGAGTACTTTTGCAGGAGTATTACAGCTTGATGCATATAGCAGAGGAATGGGTGGAATGGGAATACCTGGAGATCTTTCCAGCCAGTCAAGATTTGTGAAAGTTGCCTTTACAAAATTAAATTCGATCTCCGGTGAAGAAGAGGATGAGAGTGTAAGCCAGTTCTTCCATATCTTAGGATCCGTAGATCAGCAGCGTGGATGCTGTGAGGTGACAGAAGGCAAATATGAGATCACGATATACACGTCCTGTTGTAATACAGCAAAAGGTATTTATTATTATACGACTTATGATAATCATCAGATCACAGCGGTTGACATGCATGCGGAAAATCTGGATTCAGATCAGCTGATCTGTTATCCGCTTCTGTCCAAGGGCGAAGTCAGATGGCAGAATAAATAATACGAAAATGCACGGAGAAAGCATAACGCAGAACAACAGGAGGAAAGACCATGAAAGAAGTTAAAACACCGAAAAAACCACTGGCATATTATTATGGGATTGTGTTAATAGTGCTGATCGTATTTAATCTGGTTGTCACACCAATCCTTATGGAGCATCAGGTAAAGGAAACGGATTATGGAACTTTTATGAGCATGATCGAGAAGAAGAATATCGGTGAAGTAGAAGTTAAGGACAATCAGATCATCTTTACAGATAAAGATCAAAAAAATATTTATAAAACAGGTCTGATGAACGATCCGAACCTGACGGACAGGCTATATGAATGTGGAGCAGTATTCGCAAAAGATATCGATAAGCAGATGTCACCGATCATCAGCTTCCTGCTGACCGGGGTTTTGCCATTGATCCTTTTTATAGCACTGGGAAATTATATGGCGAAGAAACTGATGGAGCATGCCGGAGGAAAAAATTCGATGGCTTTTGGAATGGGAAAAAGCAATGCGAAGATTTATGTGCAATCCAGTGAGGGAATCCGTTTTTCAGACGTTGCAGGAGAAGATGAGGCGAAAGAAAACCTTTCAGAGATCGTTGATTATCTTCACAATCCGAAGAAGTATACCGATGTAGGTGCGTCTATGCCAAAAGGTGTCCTTCTTGTAGGACCTCCGGGAACTGGTAAAACAATGCTTGCAAAAGCAGTTGCAGGTGAATCAAATGTACCATTTTTCTCAATGTCCGGATCAGAATTCGTAGAGATGTTTGTCGGTATGGGAGCTTCCAAGGTTCGAGATCTTTTCAGACAGGCAAAGGAAAAGGCACCATGTATCGTGTTTATTGATGAAATTGATGCCATTGGTAAAAAGCGTGACGGACAAATGGGCGGAAATGATGAGAGGGAGCAGACCTTAAATCAGCTTCTTACAGAGATGGATGGATTTGAAGGAAATAATGGTGTCATCATTCTTGCTGCAACGAACCGTCCGGAGTCGTTAGATCCGGCACTTACACGTCCGGGACGTTTTGACAGACGTGTGCCGGTTGAACTGCCGGATCTTGCAGGCCGTGAAGCAATTTTAAAGGTTCATGCAAAGAAGATAAAAGCATCTGATGATGTTGACCTGCATACGATTGCACGTATGGCATCGGGGGCATCCGGTGCGGAGCTTGCCAATATTATAAATGAAGCAGCATTACGTGCTGTCCGTAGTGGAAGGACCGTTGTAAATGAATCTGATCTCGAAGAAAGTATAGAAGTGGTTATTGCAGGATATCAGAAGAAGAATGCGGTTCTTTCAGATCAAGAGAAGAAGGTTGTTGCATATCATGAGATCGGACACGCTCTGGTAGCTGCATTACAGAGTCATTCAGCACCGGTCCAGAAGATTACAATCATCCCGCGTACCTCAGGTGCACTCGGCTACACTATGCAGGTTGAGCAGGGTGATAAATATCTGATGACGAAAAAAGAACTTGAGAATAAGATTGCTACATTTACAGGCGGACGTGCGGCAGAGGAGATCGTATTTGGTGAGATCACGACCGGAGCCTCCAATGATATCGAACAGGCAACAAAAATTGCAAGAGCGATGATCACCCGCTACGGCATGACAGATGAATTCGACATGGTGGCAATGGAAAACGTGACCAACCAGTATCTTGGCGGCGATACGTCTCTTTCCTGTTCTGCAGATACACAGAAGGAAATTGATGAAAAAGTCGTGCATCTCGTAAAAGCAGAGCATGAAAAAGCAAGAAAAATCCTTGCTGAAAACAGGGAAAAACTGGACGAACTGGCTATGTACCTGTATGAGAAGGAAACAATTACAGGTGACGAATTTATGGATATTTTAGACAGAAAATAATGTAGTTAATTAGATAATCAATGTCATTTAGATAAGAAAAATAGTTAGTAGTTCTGAAAAATGGAATTATTTTATATAAAGGAGCGGACAAATTCAAGTTTGCCGAAATATCTTTCTAACTTTCCCTATTTTACAGGATTTTCAGCCCATTCATTAGTGAAATGATATGTATTTTCCCTTATTTTTGCCCTTATGAGATAATCGTAAGGGAAATAAGGGAAAGTTTTATTTAGTCGTTGCCTGCCACTTTATCAAGTAACTTTGCGGATTCCCGCTTGGCTTTTCTTGTGGAATGGGCGTAGACATTCATTGTGGTACTGACATCTGAGTGTCCTAACAGTTCCTGTACATCTTTCGGAGCTGCTCCATTTGCCAGAAGGTTGCTTGTGTAGGTGTGTCGCAACTGGTGAAAATGAAATCCTTCAAATCCATCCAGTTTCTGAGCAATCTTCCAGCAAACAATTCCTAACGTGCTTGGCAGTTCCAAACTTCCATCCGGTCTTAAGCAGACAAAGGATATTTCCTTATAATCTTCTGGAACATTCTCTGTTCCGTCCAGATGATAGAACTCATAGTAAACTCTGTTTTTGTCTTTTACTTCTCTGTAGTAGTTTTTGTGGTAAAGTTCTCCGTACTGCATTCGGTTTTTAAGTTGTTCCTTTCGGGCATTGCGAAGAATCTCTGCCAGTGTATCTCCAAAATCAACAATCCTTACCTTTTTTCGTTTGGTTGGTCCGATGATATTCTTGTGCCTTGAACCATCATATCGGATACTGCGTCTGATCGTAAGGCACTGTTCTTCAAGATTTACATCCTGCCATGCCAGACCACAGGCTTCACCGATACGAAGTCCTGCATAATAAGCTATCTGGATTGGAAGTATTGCCGGTGGATTGTAATCCTGTAGAAATTCAATCAGTCTTTCATAATCCTCTCGTGGAATTGGCTGTATATCGCCATCCATGTCATCATCAGAAAACAGGTCAACCTCATCCGTCTGGTATTTCAGCTTAATATACTGCATCGGATTGAAAGTGATATATTGCTTTGGTGATACTGCAAACCGGAATGACTGCTGTAATACTGCCGAGAAAGAACGAATGTAATCTTTGCTGTAACCTTTTCTTTCTGAACCATCTGGATAAGTGCCACCAAAGGAAAGCAGATCGAAGAAGGCTTGTAAATGCTCAGATGTTACATTTTTCAACTTTCTCTCTGAAATTGGATGCTTCTTGATGTTGGTAATAGCACCAAGGTAATTCTGGACTGTCCCATTACTGAGAGTACCGGTCTTTAATTCTTCCTCTGCCCATATATCAAGTAATTCTCCAACTGTAATATTTTCCGACTTTGCAATGAATTTCTTGCTTTCGTAATCGTCCATTGCCTGACGGAGCAGTTTTTCCGTTTCACTTTTGCTTTCTGTTCCAGCGTATTCTTTCTGAACCAGATTGCCGCTTGCATCTTCTACATAGAAGCGGTAGTACCATTTCTTTCCTTTTTTTCTTACAGATCCTTTTGCCATAATCGTGTGTCTCCTTTCGATATCAGACAATCGGAACTGATGAAATGCTTCTTGCGTGTAGGCATCTTATGGACAAGTCCATAAGCCAATTCGCCGCTCGTCAAATCTGTAAACAGCCTGACTTGCTCGTGCTCATTGTATCATAACTCCGGTTGTCGTTCTATACCGAATCGGAATCCTCATACAAAACTTCTGATAAAAGATTTTCAAGCCTTTGTTCTGCCATTTCCGGTTTCTTGGAATAGAGCCTTACAATATCTGCCATATCATTAAAGGCATTAACGGTATGGGTGATCTCCCGGAGAAACATAATCTCGTTATATTCATCATTCGATTCAAATCCCATTGCCTTTGCAATATCCGCTTCATTCGTGTTGCCCTTGTAATTCTTGCAGGCAAACTGGAATGATTCAAGAAACAGGTTATATTGCTTTAACATCAACAGCAGTAAATCTTTGGAAAAAGCATCTTCCTTTTTACTAAGGTCGAGAGGTAACTGTTTGAGAATATCGCCCATTGCATCACGAATCTGTAATTCTTTCTTATCCGTAATATCGGTTTCGTATTCATCGGTTTCCCCCTTGAGCCATTCAATAGATACATGAAGTGCTTCCGAAAGACCTTCCAGCACCATCTTTTTGGTATTGTCAATCGAACCATTCTCATAACGCAGGATTGTGGAAGCGGTAACTCCCATCTTCTCTGCAACATAAGGCTGTGTCAGATTTAATTCCAGACGACGCTGTTTTGCCCTGCTACCTATCAGCTTGCGTAGTTCTTTATCTTTCATGCTGATTGCCTCCTTTTTCGGTATGTATGAATTATAGCATGTACCTCACATAATTGCAATATGCAATATAATAATTATTTTTAAAATTTCATAACGCTTGACAACACAATATAAAACCGCTATACTAACAGCACAACAAAAATTGCATAATGCAATTTATAAGGAGGTGACAAGATGACGGAAAGAAAGATTGCATTATCCATCGAGGAAGCAGCCGACTATACAGGAATTGGCAGAAACACTTTGAGAAAGCTGGTTGAATGGAAGAAGCTTCCGGTATTAAAGGTCGGAAGAAAAGTCCTTATTAAAACTGACATTCTGGAAAAGTTCATGGAAGCCAACGAGGGGCGTGATCTGAGGGATAAAGGAAATGTAAAAGCTGTCACAAGAAATGTGGCAACTTAAAAAGGCGGCTTCCTAAGAAACCGCCAAAGGTTCTATCAGACCGAAGCCATGATATACCTACACGCAAGAGGATTATACCATGTGCTTCTCCTGATATGCAACCGGGAACTAATGTTTATCTTGTCGGAAAAACATCGACAAGATAATGCTCCGCAAGGATGCACCACGATTCTGATTGGAATTATGTCAACAGAGCTGACCAGAATCGTGTGCCAAATCTTAGCAGAGCAAGATTTGATTATAAGAGAAAGGATGAAGACGATATGGCGAAATCAACAAAGACTTATGAAGAAAGAATACGTGCATTAGAGAAAAAGGAACAGGAAAGCATCGAAGCTACCAAAAAGCTCATTGCACAGCGAAAGGAACTGGAAAAGAGAAAGAAAGCCGAGGAAAGTAAAAAACGAACCCACAGGCTCTGTCAGATTGGCGGTGCGGTGGAATCGGTTCTTGGCTGTCCGATTGAGGAGGAAGATTTACCAAAGTTGATAGGCTTCTTAAAAAGGCAGGAAACAAACGGAAAGTTTTTCTCAAAGGCGATGCAGAAAGAGCCACTTACAGATATGGAGGAAGTGTAATGGCGGAGGGAGTGGTTTTTCCATTCCCTTCATTGCCTTTGAATGAAGGGCGCACTTATGGACAACCAGAGGTCGTCCTTATAAGTTTGCCACAAGTGGCAACCGGTCTGCGCTTACGCTTGCCGGGCTCGTTCCGTCGGCGGGGCTTTCAGCCAGACCTGCTCATGCCGCAGGGGGCACTCTTGCGCAGAGGGCGTTCCGACAGCTTCACTTCTGCCAAACCAGAAGAAGATGCTGTCGGAAATCAATGCCGGATACGGCAGAAAGGGGGAATCGTATCATGGCGATATTTCACTTTACAGTAAAGATTGTCGGGCGCAGTAAAGGAAAATCTGTCATATCCGCATCGGCATATCTTAATGGAGATGTGATGAAGAATGAGGAAACAGGCAGAATCAGTTACTATACTTCCAAAAAGGAAGTCGTCTACACCAGTCTGATGATGTGCGAAAATGCACCTCCTGAATGGCTGCATGTACCGGAAGAAAATATAAAAAGGTTTCAACAGTCTATCCGTTATAAAAGAGCGGATGATAAAGATGCCGCACTGGAAAAGTTTAAAATCACATTTCAGAAACAGCGTCTATGGAATGAGGTATTGAAGATAGAAAAAAATGCAGATGCACAGCTTGGACGCTCATTTGAATTTTCCCTGCCGAAAGAATGGAGCAGACAGGAACAGATTGATTATACAACCGAATATATTCAAAAGACTTTCGTGGATAAGGGAATGTGTGTCGACTGGAGCATACACGATAAGGGCGATGGAAACCCACATGTGCATTTACTTGTAACCATGCGACCATTCAATCTGGATCATTCATGGGGCAGCAAAGAAGTCAAGGACTGGGATTTTGCCAGAGATACTGACGGAAATATCGTGGTTGATGAATCCCACCCGGACTGGTGGCAGGATAAGAAAAATCCTGACCGGCATGGAATCCGCATTCCGGTACTTGATGAAAACGGAGTACAGAAAGTCGGGGCAAGAAACCGAAAACAATGGAAACGGGTTCTGACCGATGCTACCGGCTGGAATAATCCAAAGAATTGTGAGTTATGGCGAAGCGAATGGGCTGGGATGTGTAACCGGCATTTATCCATAGACAATCAGATTGACCACCGCTCTTATGAAAGACAGGGCAAATTAAAAATCCCTACGATTCATGAGGGTGCGGATGCAAGAAAGATTGAGGAAAAATATCTCACCGGACAGATATGGAATGGTTCATGGAAGGTAGAGGAAAACCAGATGATTAAAAAACAAAATGCACTATTGCAAAAGGTAATTGAAACCTTTGGTAAGGTATCCGGTGCATTGTCGATGTGGAGGGAGTGGTTGAATGACATTAGAAGAAAGCAAAGAAGTAATTCCCATGATGGAAGCAATGATTACACAGATAGAGGAACAGCAGAATATCATGGCAGAGATGCTTCAGGAAATACAGGAAAAGGACGAGAAGCTGATGTGCTTTCAGGAGCAGGAAGAACGATTGCAGCAATTAGAGAGCGAATTATCAGAACTGCTTCAAATCTTGCCGGATACAGAAGAACTGTTGATACTTCTGGAAGAAAAGACAGACCAGATACAGAAGCTTACAGACGAAAATCAGCAATGGCAGGAATTGGCACAGAAATTAAACAGCGAGAACCGGCTATTGCAGAAACAGAACAGCGAATTACTGAACTTGAACAGCAATTAGAGAAAGGAAGGTCGATTGATGAACGAATTAAGAAACTCAAAGAGCGACGATCAACTGGAAGAGTTGCTTCTGCTGACAGAGCAGATGCAGGAAGAACTCGACCAGAAAGACAGGACTATCCGGGAACTGAAAATGCAGCTCGACGAATCGCTGACCTTGAACGAGAGGTTAAACAGCGAGAACAGAGCAGGGAACATTCAAGCCTTAAAGAACGACTTGAGGAAAACAAAAGAATTGTTGCAGAGAGAGAAAGAGAAAACGCACGCTGCCGAAATCATGACAGAGGAATGTCAAGATAAGCTAAGGCAGGCAGAACAGGAACGGGACTATGCACTCTCTCATCAGAAAAAAGTAGAGATACCGGTTGAAAAGCCAGTACTCTATCAAAAGTGTGGGAACTGTAACCTGACAGCTTATCTGAAAGCCAAGGAAAAGTATGATACGCAGAGAGAAAAACTGGCAGGCAGATATAAAACAAAAACAGCCATGTATGAAGCATTGATGTTTCTGCTGATATGGTATTCCGTATCAACTACTCTTTTTCAGATGATACGGTCAAAAATATTTATTTCTGATTGCGTGGTATTCTTTGATACAATCGCCACTTTTATACAGACCATTGCAGGGTGGATTATACTGACAGGAAAGAACATGGCACAGATTAGTAATGGAATATCCAATCCTGTCGTTGCCGGAATTGTATATTGGCTGATAAGAATACTGATCTGCGGTGGATGTTTGGTGGGTGCTGGAATACTTGTAGCATTTATAGAGATAAAGATTGCAGAGTTATATAAGAAGTGCTGTTGGGATATGATTACCATAATGGTAATACTTATAAGCATGGCAACAGCTATCTACTTTGGGAAGTGGATAAAGACAACATTGCCAATCAATCTGCTATTTCTCTTATTATTCGTGCAACTGGTATATGTTGGAATCAGGTGGTATGTAAAGGGATGGCGAGAAACAAGGGGATATCATTAAAACAAAAATACCGATATTTTATTGGTACTATATGTCTTTACTTTCGTGCTAATATATATTATCATATTAGCACGAAAGGAGAAAGCATATGACTCAGTTTGAAAAATTAGATTTGTTGTTGCGTGAATGTGGAGGGACAATTCAGACATTTCAAGTTCTAAATAATGGAATTAGTAAGTCTGTGTTTTATGCATATGTGAAGGAACGAGGATTAGAACAAGCTGCTCATGGTGTGTATGTATCGCCGGATACGTGGACAGATGCAATGTACCTTTTGCATTTACGTTGTGGTCAAGCTGTATTTTCTCATGAAACTGCATTGTTTTTTCATGATTTAACGGACAGAGAGCCTTTGAAATACACCATAACAGTAAGAACTGGATATAATCCAAGTCGTTTGCAGGAAGACGGTTTTCAAGTGTACACAGTAAAAAAGGATTTACATGAAATAGGAATCATAGCTATGCAGACATCATTCGGACATTCCGTTCCCGTTTATGACATGGAGAGAACAATTTGTGATCTGCTTCGTAGCAGAAAAAATGTTGAAATGCAGGTCTTTCAAGACGCATTGAAACAATATGCAAAACGTAAGGATAAAAACTTACGGATGCTTATGAAATACGCAGCTATGTTTCATGTTGAAAACATACTTAGACCATATTTGGAGGTGTTACTTTAGATGATAACAACGGCAAGACAATTAAAGGATTTAATTCGTAATATGTCAAAGAAAAAATCCGCAGATGCACAGATTTTGATGCGGAATTATATGATGGAACGTTTTTTAGAACGAATTTCTTTATCAGAGTATAAAAACCAGTTTATATTAAAAGGTGGAATGCTTGTGGCGGCAATGGTTGGTCTGGATGCCAGAGCTACTATGGATCTGGATGCTACCATAAAAGGCACTAATGTTAGTGTGGAGGATGTAGAAATGATTATATCCCAAATTATATCAATTCCACTGGACGATGGTGTTTCATTTCGGGTCAAACGGATATCGGAAATCATGGAAGAAGCAGATTATCCTGGTGTTCGTGTAAGCATGGAAACGAAATTTGATGGTGTAATCACACCATTAAAGATTGATATTTCTACAGGGGATGTAATTACACCAAGAGAAATCAAGTACAAATTTAATCTTATGCTTGAAGACCGCACTATTGAGGTATGGGCATATAATCTGGAAACGGTATTGGCTGAAAAATTGGAAACTGTTGTTAGTCGAAACGTTACAAATACACGAATGAGAGATTTTTATGATATTTATATTTTACAAAAGTTGTATGGAGAACAACTCCAAAAACAAGTTTTATGGACTGCACTTGTGGCTACAGCCAAAAAAAGGGGAACATTAGACCTGATAGAAGCTGAGGATATAAGAGAAATATTTGATGAAATTGAATCAAGTCCGGTTATGGAGACCTTATGGAAAACATATCAAAAAAATTATTCTTATGCTGCTGATATTTCATGGCATGCAATTGTGAAGTCAATCTGTGCATTATATGGAAGTATATTGGAGAATATGTATGACACATAAAAAACTGATATGTAAATTACGTTAGCATTTTGAGTTGCCTAAATTCGAAAGTTAGGAAAATCTTAATAATTTCTCAGGCAATCCATTGTGAATTTAGATGTTGTATTTGCTATACTTAATTGGAAATATGAGCAAAGGAGTTGAAAATATGTCTGAAAAGATATTGATTATAGATGACGAGCAAGATATAGCGGATCTGTTGGAGGTCTACTTGAAAAACGAAAATTACGTCGTTTATAAATTTTACTGCGCAACGGATGCCATGTCGTGTATTGAAAGCGGCGACATTGATCTTGCCATTCTGGATATTATGCTCCCGGATATGAACGGCTTTTCACTTTGCCAGCTTATCCGAAAGAAATACACTTATCCAATCATAATGCTAACGGCTAAAATTGAGGAAACGGATAAAATAACGGGGCTGACATTTGCTGGGGTTAGATAGCGATACTTTTTACATCTACCATGTTGCGGCGGTCATGGTTGACAACTTGCGTCGGCTCCTGCTCGGTATCAACCTGTCCGACAAAGCTATAATGGATTTCGATTTTCCGGGTGTTGGTTTCCCGGTCTAATTCATGTATCAAAATACGGTCGATAAACTCATGGACGTTTTCATAGGTCAATTCCTGTATGTCGCTGTATTTCCCGACAATCTGAATAAACCTTGATATATCCCTTTTTCGCTCGGTAACGGTTGCGATCTGCTGTTGTAACTCGTCTATCCTTGCGGCAAGGGATTTCTTTTCGTCCTCATAGCCGGAAGTTAGAAACACAAACCGTTCATCTGTCAGTCTGCCTAATGCGTTGTCCTCATACAGCTTGCGGAAAAGCGTGTCAAGTTCGGTCATACGCGCCTGTGCTTTGAAAAGTTCCTTTTGCTGCTGCGCTAATGCCTTTCTCGCTTCCATGTCGCCGTACTCGGTAGCTTTACAGATAAAGTCCTGTTCGTGTTCCTTAACATACCGCAAAACCCGCCGCATATCTTCCAGCACTAAATCAAGAAGTACGTTTTTGCGGATATAATGAGAGGTACACTCGCTGCCTGTCCTTGCCCTGTTGCGCCATGCGCCGCAAGAATAGGAAAACTTGCGCGGCTCGATATTTACGCCCTGTTGGTAATACATCTTATGTCTGCAACCAGCGCAAAACAGCAAGCCGGAAAAAATATCAATCTCCGCTGCTTTTGTCGGGCGGTGGCGGGTAGCAATCCGCTTTTGCGCAAGTTCAAAGGTTTCCTCGTCAACAAGCGGCTCATGGGTGTTTGGGAAGAAATAGCGTTGTTCTTCTTCGTTCTTCCGGGTCTTTTTCGACTTGTAGGATACCTTGTGAGTTTTCGCGGTTATGGTATGCCCTAAATATTCCTGCCTTGCTAATATGTCATAGAGCGTTTTGTCCGGCCAAGTATAGGGGGCGATCATTGCCCGCTGATACCGCGCCTGTCCTGTACGCTGATAGCGCAACGCTCCAATCGTCAAGACTTTGTTTTCCGCAAGCCATTTTTGGATTTCGCACATACGCACGCCGCTAACAAACATAGCGAAAACCTGTTTGACAATCGGCGCGGTTTCCGGGTCGGGTATAAGGTGGTGGCGGTTGTTCGGGTCTGGGATATAGCCGTATGGATATTCCCCGTTGACGCGCTCGCCTTTTTGCGCCTGTGCCTGTTTAACTGCGCGGATTTTCTTGCTTGTGTCGCGGGCGTAAAACTCGTTAAACCAGTTCCGCAAGGGGGTAAACTCGTTATCCTCCCGCGCTGTGTCAACTCCGTCGTTGATCGCGATATAGCGTACTCCGTTTTCGGGAAATACAATCTCTATGAGTTCGCCCGTTTTCAGATAGTTTCTGCCAAGACGGGAAAGGTCTTTGGTAATGACCGTCGCCACTCGTCCGGCTTCCACTTCCTGCAACATCGCTTGCAGCCCCTCGCGCTCAAAACTCACGCCGGAAAATCCGTCGTCCACAAAAAACTTTGTGTTCAAAAAATGGTGTTCGTCCGCATAGCGTTGAAGTATCATTTTTTGGTGCTGTATGCTTCCGCTTTCTCCGGCTTGCATATCCTCTTGACTTAAACGGCAGTAAAGGGCGGTGATTTTATTCGACTGTAACATTAGTCCTCCTTTCCGACAGCCGAATAAACAGGTATAATGTGTTGCTATCATTATACCATATCCCGCCGCCTAATGCACTACTCGGACGCTAAAAATCCCGGATTTCCGGGCTTTTTCTGCAAATCCTTTACAATGAGTTTCTCAATCTTTTTATGGATTGTATCGGTTGCCTTTTCACTCGGCAACGCTTGAACAAGATAGGTGATTTTCCCTATTTTGCGTTCGGTTGTAATTGTCTGTTTTTTATCCATTAGAAAAACCTCCTTTTCCTGTATGGATAAACTATATTCGTCAAAAGGCAAAAACGGGCGGTTGTTAGCTGCAACCTCACGGGAGTTTCACCCCGGCCCATGCTTATGGGTGCGCCGCGCAATACTTTGAGGGTGTTCAACGCGGGAGTATCATTGTGCCGCCTTGTATGTCGTCGCCCACAAGCTGCTAAACCTGTTTTACGGCGCGGTAGTTCTCGCTCGGCTTTTCCCCTATGGGGAAAAGCTGTCATGGCGTACCCGCCGACTGGCTCGGTACAGACGGAATGTACCCGTTTGCCTGTTATGCTGCGCACCAAAGGCCGCTTTCTTTGTCAAAGAACAATAGGCTTTGTCGGCCTGCAAAAGCACATCAACAGCGGATATGCTTTTGCGGAACGACAAATAGCCCATAACGGGAAGCGTGGAAAGGGGACACGCTCCCCGCATGGGCTAAAAGATTATCCTACATGAAAAGCAAGGGTGCGGGTAATAAGGCGCACTTGCAGCCTGTTACGCATTTCCTCGTCCACATAGGAATAGGTATTGCCCGCGTCGTCTTTCAGCGTGCGGGTACAAAGTTTCGCTATGTAACCCTCGTAGTGCTTCAAGATCGCGCACATGGCGGTTGTGTCGCCGTTTGCCGCTGCGGAAATGACAGGGAACGGCAACAGATTTTCAGACTTCCTAACGGTATTCATCATCTGCTTTTCCCTCCAAATACTGTTTGATTTTCGCAAGCGCGGATTTCCTGTGCCGGAAAACCGTCGTGCGTACAACATTCAGCAGTTCGCCAATTTCCGCGTCGCTCATATCCAAGAAGTAGGACAAAAGGATAATGTCGCGTTTCCTTTCGGGCAAAGCGTTAAGGGCTTCGGCAAGCAGTTCATTTTTGACGAGTACATCAAAGCCGGACACTTGAAAACGGAAATAATCGCTTTCGTATTCGTCCGTTGTGAAAAGCTGCGCGAGTTCGCTTTCGCTCAAATCCGAAAAAGTAACTTCGCGTGCTGCGCGTTTCGCAAGAGTGCGGCGGTGGCTTTTCGCTTCGCCGACCAAAGTTTTCTTTGCTAATGCGTCGTACTGATGTTGTATTCTTTCCTTGTCGGAAGAAGATAGCTCCATAGAGTTCACCTCCTTCCCGCGTGGAGTAGAGGACGGGAGTTAAGGGCTTGTCCTCTCTGCCCCTTTCGCTCCGTACCCGTTCGGGAGATGGCTCTTGAGTGCGCTTTTCAGAAAAAAGTTGAAAAAAGCAAAATGCGCCCGTCCGCAAGACGCGGACGGGCGCAAAGGAAATGTAAGCAGTAGCTAAATGTATTGACAGTTCACATTCATAGCCGGAATATCCCGCTTGCGGAGCATAGCTTTTTTTGACCGCAAAGCATTAGGCGGGTTACAGTAAATAAAAATGGACACGGCGATACCTCCCCGATACCGCCGTATCCTTAAAAAAGGGCGACTTTAATACACTACCCGCAATCCATTCTATAATAGGGAACAGCGGCTTTTGCGCAATATTAAATAAAAAAGCCGATAACACATAGGTTTTTTGACCTAATGCGTTATCGGCTCTGCGTCTATGCGTCTGGCACTTTTAATCATTTTTTTTTGAATTTATTATATGTGTTAGCTAACTGTCCACAAGCCGCGTTAATCTCTCTGCCATGAGAAACTCTCATAGTAACTTCAAGTCCTGCTTGCTCTAATTGATGTTTGAATGCAACTATTTCCCGTTTCTGTGGTGCTTTAATTCTTGAATTGCTTGTTGGGTTGTATTGTAACACGTTAATCATAACTTTTTTGCCCCGAAACCATTTTGCAAGTTGTCTTACATCTGAGGGCCGGTCATTTATACCCGGTAAAAGCAAATACGCAAAGACAATTTTGCGATTATGCCTTTCAGAATAGGATAAGGCTTGCTTAACAACATCTTCAATAGCATATATGCGCATGTGAGGAATAATACGATTTCTTGCAGATTGTGTTGCTGCGTGTAAAGATATTGTCAACTGAATTTTAAGATGTTCCTCGCGCAATTTTTTTAATTGATCGACCGGACCAACTGTTGATATGGTAATGCCGTCGGTTGGAAAGTTGAGCCCATATCTATCTCGGAGAATATGGATTGCTTTTATCAAGTTGTCATAATTGAATAAAGGCTCTCCCATACCCATAAAAACGATACGGTTTACTTTTCGACGCAACAATATAATCTGTTGTACGATTTCTGACGATGTTAGATTACGAACAAAGCCATTTCGCCCGGACTCACAAAAAATACAACCAACAGGACAACCGACTTGTGTGCTCACGCAAACAGTTCCACCATCTCGCCGCTTGATAAAAACCGTTTCAATGTATTTGTTGTCTTTCAGTTCGTAAACATACTTTTCAGTATCACTGCTTTTGCAAATATTTTTTACCAACATTGATAGATTTTTTTTGCGTGGTAATTGCTTATATAATTCTTCATATAAGGCTTTTGCTTCATTCTCGCCAATAACTTCCGACATTTCTTTGTAAGTAAATCCGTATGGATCATTCCGTACTTCCGCAGGCGTATATTTAGGTAAACGTTTCATTTTTATATCCTTTCTTCTAAATAATAAAAGTTTGTTTTTCTGTATTTTTGATTACAATCTCTAATTTTTCTACATCAATGATATGCGTCAATTTGCATTTAGGGCAGAAAAGAGGAAAATCTTTTAATACAGTATTATGAAATACTTGAACTCTCGTCTTTCCGTTACAAATCGGACATTTTATCCAATATTTTTTAAGCATTATATTTCACTCGTCCTTTTTACACAAAAAAATGCAGGTCAATCCTCAACATGAGCATTGACCTGCATTTATAATGCACAGAGCAGTACAACAAAACTAAGGCATAGCTTGCACTATGTCTATACTATATCTATACGTCGTTAGTTTTTTGTATAGCATCCGCAAAATAAGCATGACAAAAAAGCCCATGTTGAAAATGGGAAAATCCTTTTTTTCAATGCTTATCTAATACGCATGCTATGCAACATAAACGCCACCTCCTTTTACATAAATTTTATTTTATCAGAAAATCAGTCTACTGTCAATACACAACAGGAAGTATTTAACCTAATGATATGAATTGTGTGGACATATCCAAAAAGAAAGGTGAACTGTAAAATGTAACAGGGTGAATGAAAATGGCAAAAAGACCCGTACCATTGTACGACTTTAAGGCTTTCGGGGCAGCTATAAAAGCCGCGAGAAATGAATACGGCGAGAGCCGCAAAAAGGTAAGCGACGAGTTATATATTTCCCCGCGCTACCTTGCGAATATCGAGAACAAGGGACAACAGCCGAGTTTACAGGTATTCTATGACCTTGTAACCCGGTATCATATTTCGGTAGATCAATTTTTCTTCCCGAACAGCAATGCGGAGAAATCCACCGGGCGGCGGCAGCTTGACGCGCTGCTGGACGGTATGAGCGATAAAGGCATACGGATTGTAACCGCAACAGCAAGGGAGATAACGGAAGTCGAAAAAGCAGAGGATTAACCTCACAATATGAGAAATCGGGAGATTGCAGCGCATGGCGGCTGCAATCTTTTTTTGCGTCCAAAATCAAAGGAACGCGCAACAAATACCGCCTTTCGGTGGGGGTATGGAGTAGATAGCAAGCACAGCAAACGAGTACCCGTTTGCGGAAAATGCTTGTTGGATAATCCCAAACCCTTATACCGAAAGGCGGTGCGGAAATGGAAAACCGAAAGAGAAATATACAGATGAAGTTTTACGTTACGGAAGAAGAAAAGCGGCTGATCGACGAGAAGATGAAGCAGCTTCCCATAAAGCAGTATGGGGCATACTTCCGTAAAATGGCGATAGACGGGTATATTCTTGTCGTTGACCGAAGCGACACAAAAGCATATATCCGGGAACTGCAAGCGGTGAGCCGGAACATCAACCAAATTGCAAAACGCGCCAATGCGACGGGGACGGTTTACAGGCAGGATATAGAGGACATTAAAAAGGCGGTGGACGAGATATGGCGGTTACAAAGACGCACCCTATTAAATCAACCTTAAAGGCTGCGATAGACTATATCTTAAATCCCGAAAAGACAGACGGGAAGCTGCTTGCGTCCTCTTTCGGCTGCGGGCTGGAAACCGCCGATATTGAGTTTGCATGGACGCGGGAAGCTGCCGGAGATCGCGGCACACATTTAGGGCGGCACTTGATACAATCCTTTGCGGTGGGAGAACAGTCAATGCGGAGCATATAGCCAACAGAGGTGTAAACATCAATACTGTTGCGCTTGGGATTGTATTCTGCAAATATTGTTCTCATCGTATTAAATCTCCTTATCGTTAAATCAATCATTTGTTGCAAAAATCAGAAGCATTTCAATCAGTTCACAATGTCACTTTTATTTTGTGTTATACTGTTTTATATAATTTTCTTGCCCTTGTTTTTGCCCTTATCAGAGTTCGTAAACACTGGTGGGACGATATAACGCAAGGGAAACAATAAGGGAAAGCTCACCCGCGATAAACTTTGTGTTTTCAAGGGATTGAGAGATATTTGATAATAAAATATAACAGTTATTAAATCCCTTGGAATATATGAAATCTCAATTCCAGTTTGCCGGAACCACAGGCTGGAGAAAAAACACTGCCGGATGGAGCGTTAGATGTTACATTAAAAGATGTGCACTTTTCTTATGAAGAGGACAGAGAGATTTTAAAAGGAATAGGCTTAAATCTTCCGGCAGGAAGTTTTGTATCACTGGTTGGTGAATCCGGATGTGGTAAGAGTACGATTGCCGGAATCCTTGCAGCAAAGAACCGGGGATATAACGGAGAAATCATCATCGGTGGCGTACCGCTTAATGAAGTGAATGAAACCAATCTGATGCAGAGGGTTGTTCTGGTTCGCCATAACAGCTACCTGTTCAAAGGTACAGTAGAAGAAAATCTGAAGATGGCAAAACCGGACGCAACGAAAGAAGAGATGGAAGCTGTCCTTCAGAAAGTGAATCTCTTAGGGTTCTTACAAACACAGGATGGCTTGCAGACACAGTTGTTGGAAAAAGCAAGCAACCTGTCCGGCGGTCAGTGTCAGAGACTGGTAATTGCCAGAGCATTGCTTCGGACAGACAGTGCGGTTTATATTTTTGATGAAGCTGCATCCAATATCGATGTAGAAAGTGAAGAACTAATCATGAATGTGATTCACGAACTGGCAAAGACAAAGACGGTACTTCTGATCTCCCACAGACTGGCAAATGTCGTGAAGTCTGACAAGATCTATTTCTTAAAAGACGGAGAAATCAAAGAAAGCGGAAAGCATGACGAACTGATGAGCCAGAATGGTGCGTACAGACATCTGTATGAAAGCCAGATGGCACTGGAAAACTATGGAAAAGGAGGAATGGCATAATGAGTGAAAATACGAATACAACAAAACGCAGAAGTGCCATCCAGATCATGGGAAGTCTGATTGGTCTGGTAAAACCCTTGCTCCATATCATGCTGGCAGCAATCATCCTTGGAACATTGGGTTATTTATGTGCAATCTTCCTGACGATACTGGCAGGACAGGTTATCATGCATGGTCTTCTGACAGGAGTAGCCGGAATGATTGTTCCGGTGGACAATATGTGGCGGGTATTTACTCCAGTAAAAACGATTATTACAATCATGATCGTAATTGCAGTGCTTCGTGGAATCCTGCATTATGTGGAACAGTATTGTAATCATTTTATCGCATTTAAGTTGTTGGCAATCATCCGTCACAAAGTGTTTGCGGCACTGAGAAAGCTCTGCCTGCAAAATTGGAAGGACGGGATAAGGGAAATCTGATCTCGATTATTACAACCGATATCGAATTACTGGAAGTGTTCTATGCACATACCATTTCTCCGATTGCGATTGCAACGCTGACCTCAATTATTATGGTGATTTTTATCGGAAGATATCACTGGCTGGCAGGAGTGATTGCTCTGGTAGCTTATCTGATTGTCGGTGTTGTCATCCCGATGTGGAATGGAAAACGTGGAAGCCAGAAGGGAATGGAATTTCGGACAAACTTCGGAGAACTGAACAGTTTTGTTCTGGATTCTTTACGTGGACTGGACGAGACCATCCAGTACGGACAGGGTGAAAAGAGAAAAGAGCAGATGTCTGAGCATTCCAAAAATCTTGCAGGAATGCAGGAGTCATTAAGCAAAATGGAAGGCTCACAGCGTTCATTTACGAACATGGTTATCCTGCTTGCATCTTTTGGAATGCTTGCACTGACGATCTGGCTGTACGACAAAGGTGCGATGGGATTCGAGGGAATCTTAACCTGCACCATCGCAATGATGGGTTCTTTCGGACCGGTAGTAGCATTATCAAGCCTTTCCAATAACCTGAACCAGACACTGGCAAGTGGTGAGCGTGTTCTTTCTCTTCTGGAAGAGACACCGCTTGTGGAAGAAATTCCGGGTGACGTGGAAACTTCCGGTGCAGAGAGCATGGAACATGAATTTACAGGAGCAGAGGCAGAGCATGTAACATTTGCTTATGATAATGAGGTTATTTTAGATAACTATTCACTGAAATTACAGCCGGGTAAAATCACAGGGATTCATGGTGCGAGCGGCTCCGGAAAATCTACGCTCTTAAAACTGCTGATGCGGTTCTGGGATGTGCAGGATGGAAGTGTATCGGTAGACGGTACAGATGTCCGCAAGATTCCGACCAAGCATTTGAGAGATATGGAAAGTTATGTCACACAGGAAACGCACCTGTTCCATGATTCGATTGCAAACAATATCGCAATCGCAAAGCCGGGAGCATCCAGAGAAGAGATTATGGAAGCTGCAAAGAAAGCGTCTATCCACGATTTCATAATGACACTTCCGAAAGGATATGATACAGAAGTCGGAGAACTGGGTGATACGCTGTCCGGTGGTGAAAAACAGAGAATCGGAATTGCAAGAGCATTTCTCCATGAATGCCCTCTGATCCTGCTCGATGAGCCTACATCGAACCTCGACTCTTTAAACGAGGGAATCATTTTAAAATCATTGAAAGAATCGGCCAAGAAGAAAACGGTTGTCCTGGTATCCCACAGAGTATCCACAATGAACGTGGCCGATGTAGTATATGAAATGGAGAACGGCAGAATTTCTTAATAAATTCTTAGAACTGATAGGGTATCTCCAGAAACTGCAAATCATGATGCATGCCGGATGGAACATACAATCAGCGAAGAATCTTTCCAGAAGATTCAGGAACTGGTGAAGAAGATAAAAAAGAAGATTCATCAAAGGAACAAATGGAAAAACAATGGCAATGCCATTAAGTCAGTTGTTCGAAGTTTTGTTCGATAGCTCAGTTGTTGTCAAATATCCGATATTTTGAACTCAAAAAGCCAAAAACAGGTATGCCAAAAAGACAGATGCTGTCCATCTGCCAAAAAGAAGGATATTCAGTTGCAGAACTTACCGATATCCAAAATGAATTGCGCTGATTCCACGGAGAGGCCGTTGAAACTGCCGGAACCTGTCTTTCACTGCGTGGACATATTTCATCATCAGCCGGATAATATCGATGTGCCTTCCAGAATCCCTGCGCATGAAGAACTTTCTGGCTGTTTTTAATGCTGAAGAAAAGTCAAGTTCATAGAGATACTTGTTGCTGCCATCCCGTTTCTTTTTCAGGTTTTCTTCTGCCGCTTCGTTTGCGATAAAAATGCCGAAATTGCATTGGAACAATTGGTGCCTGACACAATAAACTTGCAATAGGCTGCTTTTTTCTGTTGAGCAAGAAGTATCTTTTAATTCATATTTAGGTGGTTTGTCAATAGCAATAATATTTAATGCATAATCTGATTTAAGAGTGAATTTCAAATTTTAGATTTTCAATAATCATGGGATAAAAATAACAGGGAGGATTATAGTTTTCGGAATAAAGCCGATATATAATATTAGAAACAATAAATAATAAAGAACGGATTCAGAGAAGGAGGACAAAGGATATGTCAATGAATGTGAATACAACGGGTACTGTTTATGGAAGTGTCAATGAATGTGAATACAACGGGTACTGTTTATGGAAGTTATCAGAATACCTACAAGGCAGGTACAGTAGATAAGAAAAAAGAAACAGCGAAAACAACAGAAAATGATAAGGTCAATGAAAAACCGGTGTTTGCAGACAGAAATCTTACTGTCAGACAGTCAGCTGTGATTGGAAAAAATAAAAATGTATTAAAG
>QRVH01000120.1 GCA_003458705.1 Eubacterium sp. AF22-9
AAAGAACTAATGTTGAGCTTTATCTCAGATATAATCTTAATCTTATTAAAGACGAAATTTGATTACATAATAATAGATAATCACCTTTTAAATCTTATCTTACATCCTGCGCCATGTGTGCAAGTGACAAAATTATCACACCAATATGTGTAGATAATTTTTCATATGATGGACTTATGTCTCTTTTAGATACAATTGAAGAACTTAATGATAAATATGCCTTAAGCATTGAATTTGCAGGTATTTTTATGACTCGTGTAGCTGGAAGAACAACTCTTTTCCGTCAGATGTACGAAAGCTATGAAAATATGTTCGGTGACAGATTTCTTCCTATTTCCATAAGGAATTGTATAGCCGTTAATGAATCCAACACTACATTTGAACCACTATTAACATATGATAAGAAGTGTCCTGCATCTCTTGATTATGTAGAACTGGTCAATTATCTTGGATTAATGGATACACCACATTACCGTAAACTCGCTAAATATCTGAAAGGAGAGAAGTAGTAATGGCTAAGAAATCATTTAGTGCCGGAACAACCAAATCCGGTGTACTTAATAACGATGGCGGAGAGAAGCTCCGTGAAATACAGGCTAAAGCACAATATAATTTCAAATACATACCTAAAGAAAAGATTATTCCTAACCCTAAGAATGAACAATATTCTCAGGATGGAATAGAAGCTCTTAAAGAAAGTATCCTTGTAAATGGCCTGCGCCACAATTTATCAGTATTGTATGATGCAGAGACTGACCTTTACCGTCTTATTTCCGGTGAAAGAAGATATCATGCTATATGCCAGATGACTGATAAAGAATATCGTGATAATTTCCCGGCAGGAATCCCTTGCAAGGTTGAAAAATCTGATGTCAACGCAATTGATGAAGAGATTATGCTCATTTCAGCCAACCATGATGTCAGAGAATCCAGCATGGAGGTAAAAAGATGGGAAGTAAGCCGTTTATTGGAGCTTTATGAAGCAAAGAAATTAAAAGGTGAAATCAAGAATATACATGCAGAAATTGCCAGCCAGCTTAATATCTCAGAAAGACAGGCAAGAAAATATACAACAGCCGAAAAGCTTATCCCTGAACTTTCTGAATTACTTAATTCTAATGGCATTGATCTTAATCAGGCTGATAAATTCGGAAAGCTTGATGAAGACGCACAGAAAACAATCCTTTCTATTATCCAGAAGAATGGTACAATTGAAAATGCTGAATTCCAGTCAATAAAAAAACTTTCTGAAGAAAGGGCAGATGAAGCAAGAGAGTACAAGAAACAGCTTGATTCTGCAACTAAAGAGATAGAAGATAAGGAGCAGACAATCAGATTACTGGAACAGAAAATTAATTCTATCCAGCAAAATGATAATACTTCTAATTCTGAACAGAATAAAGATGATATGGTTAAATTTGCAATGCAAGCAAAAGAAAAGGCTGAAAAAGAAAAAGCTAAAATGGAAGCCCAGGTTGAAAAGCTTAAGCAGCAACAAAAAGAAAAAGAGCAGCGACAGACATCTATCTCTGATTCAGAATTAAAGAGAATTAATTCAATAGCCAAGCTTGAACAGTCTCTTAATTTATTAGAAAACAATTTTGATGTATTAAAGAATAACAAAGCAATTATTAAAAATGATGCTGAATTGAAAATCAGAGTCGAAATTTTAAAGGACAGACTGGTTGATCTTATAGATAACCTTTAATTTCTTAAAAATGATGCTGAATTGAAAATCAGAGTCGAAATTTTAAAGGACAGACTGGTTGATCTTATAGATAACCTTTAATTTCTTTATATCCCGAAGTTTTGAC
>QRVH01000121.1 GCA_003458705.1 Eubacterium sp. AF22-9
ACAAAAAAACCGAATTGGCAAATTTTATTATATTATACTGGAATGCTTCTAGATGATGAATCTTAACCCCCAAAATTGTAGTGGATAATCTTATTTCTGATAGTAATAACAAAAAAACCGAATTGGCAAATTTTATTATATTATACTGGAATGCTTCTAGATGATGAATCTTAACCCCCAAAATTGTAGTGGATAATCTTATTTCTGATAGTAATAATAAGGCACTAGCTATTGAAGAAATAAATGGAACACCAGATGAGGCATTAAAGGATTTACCGTTTGAACTGAAGCAAGCAAATGAATTTATCGGTCCAGATAATTTGATTAAGGAATTGGTACAGTATCTGATTACAGATAATGGAATTAATTCAGATTACGATTTTTTGAATACTTAAAAACAAAATATAATTATGTATAGAATCATAAAGTAAAGGAGAAATCTGAAGTGATTAAGATTACGATTTTTTGAATACTTAAAAACAAAATATAATTATGTATAGAATCATAAAGTAAAGGAGAAATCTGAAGTGATTAAGATTGACGCATTATATAAAAGATATCGAAAGAAACAAGTCCTTAATTCTATATCTTGCAAATTCAATGTTGGTTGTACGGGATTACTGGGTCCGAATGGATCAGGAAAAACAACAATGATTAAGATTCTGTCTGGAGTGGAAAAATACAATTCGGGGAATATACTATTTTATAATAAACAAGAACATGAGATAGAGCGTAAGAAAGTTAAAATTGGATATCTCCCACAGAATTTTGGACTCATAAAAGATTATACAGTATATGAACATATGGAGCTTTTCGCCTGTTTAAAAGGGCTTCCCAAGACGGAATGGAACAAAAATGTAGATTATGTTTTAAATTTGCTCAATTTATCAGATATTAAAAACGTAAAATGTCGTGCATTATCAGGCGGAATGGTTCGTAGAATAGGAATTGCACAAGCTATATTGGGAAATCCGGATGTTATTATATTTGACGAACCTACCACAGGACTTGATCCAGAGGAACGAATTAGGTTTCAAAATATTATTTTACAGATAAAGAAACATAGCTGTGTAATAATTGCCACACATTTAATAGAAGATGTAATGGAAATATGTGATAATGTAATGGTGCTTGCTAAAGGAGATATTTTATTCTTAGACAAAACTGAACGATTAGCAGAAGTTGCAGCAAACAGAGTATACAATATAAAATATGATACTGCAAAAGTATTGGAACAGACAGGCATAATAGTAAAAAGCCAATATGGAGAGCAGGGTAATGTATATGCGAGGTATATTCTGGACAAAGATGTGACACAAGATGAGTTTAAAGAATATGAATGCATAGAACCGCAAATTGAAGATGGATACTTGTCATTATTAAGAGAACACAGGAAAAATTATGTTAGATAAAATTAAAAAACATCTCAATATTATAATAATTATTATGCGTCACTGGTGGATTGTTGTTCCACTGATTTCTATTATTTTTTATACAGTAGTTATTTCTTGCGAAAAAAATGTCTTGGCTTTTTTTAAAGATATATGGCTTGCGGAAAATGCTTTTTGGGAAATAGCAGATATTTCGTATGTTATTTATATGTGCATTTTGATTATGTTGGTATTGCTTCCGATATTACAACCATGCATTTACCAAATAATAAAATCTGCTGGTTGTAGTTTATTAATTATTTCTATAATGACAACCATGCATTTACCAAATAATAAAATCTGCTGGTTGTAGTTTATTAATTATTTCTATAATGACAAGTATACTACAAATTATAATATATATTC
>QRVH01000122.1 GCA_003458705.1 Eubacterium sp. AF22-9
TAAACAACTTCAATCCGAAGAAATCTGTCGTAAATGCTTCGTTCGACTTGCATGTGTTAAGCACGCCGCCAGCGTTCATCCTGAGCCAGGATCAAACTCTCATAAAAAGTTTGCCTCGTCAGTTATAAACTAACTAGCTTAAATAGTTTCACCAAACTTACTGTTTAGGTTCGTGTATCTTTCGATACTCGCAAGATTCATTAATGAATCATTTTAAATTCTCAAAGAATTTCAAGGTTGTCTTTCTATTCAGTTATCAAAGATCTATTCCTCAAACCCAGTATTTACCTGGTGTTTTAAGTCTTATTTGTTACCGCTTACCGCGGCGACTTGTATATAATATCATCAGGTTCACACATTGTCAACAACTTTTTTCAATTTTTTTTAAAAAAGTTGTAATTTCTTTAAAACACACTATATATAGGGGTTTACACCACATTTATATACAAGTTATATCTGCTTTTCTTCTATATTATATTCTCTTGCTTCGCCTGATTCTATCTTTTTTATTACTTTGCATGGATTGCCAACTGCAATGCTGTTGTCTGGTATATCTTTCACAACTACGCTTCCGCCACCTATCACAACATTATTACCTATTGTTACTCCGGGCATTACTTTTACCCCACCGCCTATCCATACGTCATTACCTACATTAATAGGATAAGCATATTCCCATCCTTCATTACGGCTTGCTGCATCAACAGGGTGACCTGCTGTATAGAAACCACAGTCCGGTGCTATGAATACATTGTTGCCAAATGTTACTTTCGCACAGTCGAGTATTATAAGATTATGATTAGCATAGAAATTATCACCTGCTTCTATATTATATCCGTAATCACACCAGAACGGAGCCGTTATAAAACAGTTGCTTCCGACCTTACCGAATATCTTCTTAATCATTGAAGTCTGTTCTTCCGTCTGCGATGGTCTTAATGCATTAAAGTCATAGCACTGCTCTTTACATAACATTCTGTCATTAACAAGTTCCTTTACTCCTGACTTGTATAATTGTCCACTAATCATTTTCTGTCTCTCTGTCATATTCCACATTTCCTTTATAACTTTACAAATATTGTGAATAACTTGTCTTCGCTAATGCTCATTATATCATGAACTTTGTTCATGATAGTCATTCGCCGCTCGGGATGAGTATGCAGGCATGTTCCCCCTCTCTAACGCTCATTATATCATATAAAAGAAAAAGACAGCCAGAAGATTCTGACTGTCTTTTTCTTTCTGTCAACGGAGCAGGAGGGATTTGAACCCTCGCGCCGGTTGCCCGACCTACACCCTTAGCAGGGGCGCCTCTTCAGCCTCTTGAGTACTACTCCAGATTCCATGAATGCGAGCCCTAAACCATATATGTTTAACTCATAATATGAAATTCTGCGTCAAACGCATTTATTATTTTAACAAAGCCCCCTGATATTGTCAAGGGGCTTTTTATTTAATATTGTTATTCTTCTTTTTTCTTCTTGTATACAACTACTGTTGTTGTCATGGCTGTACCAACTGATAACATAAGCATTATAAAATACATCATATTGCTTCTGTCTCCTGTTTTTACAGAGGTCTTTGCTATAACCTCCTCTTCATTAGCAGCTACTTCCGGAGTTTTAATATTTTGAGATGTAACCTCATCATTTTTAGAAGCGGCTGGAGTCTCTAATTGTGTTGGTGTCTCTGGCTGTGTTGGTGTTTCCGGTTCGGTTGGTGTCTCTGGCTGTGTTGGTGTTTCCGGTTCGGTTGGTGTCTCTGGCTGTGTTGGTGTTTCCGGCTCGGTTG
>QRVH01000123.1 GCA_003458705.1 Eubacterium sp. AF22-9
GTTTCACGTGAAACATAATATTATATGGAAGAAGAGGATAATGTGGGAAGAATAATAGCAATTGCAAATCAGAAAGGTGGAGTTGGTAAGACTACAACAGCAATAAACCTTTCTGCATGTCTGGCTGAAGCTGGACAAAAAGTTCTTGTTATAGATATAGATCCACAGGGAAATACAACTAGTGGATTTGGATTATCTAAAACAGATATTGAAAAAACAGTATATGAAGTTATATTGAGAGAATGTAATATTAAAGAAGCAATAGTAGAAGATGCTGTTGAAAATCTCGATATTCTACCATCTAATGTTAATCTTGCAGGTGCGGAGATTGATTTAATTGATGTGGAAAATCGTGAATATACTTTAAAAGAAAGTATATCAGAAATAAGAGACAGATACGATTATATAATACTTGACTGTCCACCGTCACTCAGTATGCTTACTGTTAATGCAATGACAGCAGCGGATACTGTTCTTGTACCAATCCAGTGTGAATATTATGCACTGGAAGGATTAACTCAGCTTATACATACAATAAATCTTGTTAAAAGGAAACTTAATCCGGAACTGGAACTTGAGGGTGTTGTATTTACAATGTATGATTCAAGAACTAATTTGTCATTACAGGTTGTGGAAAATGTAAAAGATAATCTTAAACAGAATATTTATAAAACAATCATACCAAGAAATATCAGGTTAGCTGAAGCACCTAGTTATGGTTTACCAATCAATCTGTATGATTCTAAATCAACAGGAGCAGAAAGCTATAGATTATTAGCCGAAGAAGTTATGGCAAGAGAAGATTAATAATAATGGAGGATAATATGCCAACAGTAAAGAAAACAAGTAAAACAACTAAATCAAGAGGTTTAGGTAAAGGAATTGCTTCTTTAATACCAGAAGATGATAATAATGATGAGAAGGTAGTAGTTAAAGAGGTTGTAAAGGAGGTCGTTAAGGAAGTTCCTGTTCCAGCAGAAACTAAACTTAAGATTTCACAGATTGAACCTAATAAGAATCAGCCTAGAAAAGCATTTGACGAAGATGCACTTATTGAGTTATCAGAGTCAATAAAGCAGTATGGTGTATTACAGCCACTACTTGTTCAGAAGATGGATAAGAATTACCAGATTATAGCTGGTGAAAGACGATTCAGGGCAGCAAGACTTGCAGGAGTTAAAGAAGTTCCCGTAATAATTAAAGATTATTCATCACAGGAAGTTATGGAGATAGCTCTTATTGAGAATATCCAGAGAGAGGATCTTAATCCAATTGAAGAAGCACTGGCTTACCATCAGCTTATCAAAGACTACAGATTAAAGCAGGATGAAGTTGCAGAAAAGGTAGCCAAGTCAAGAACTGCAATTACCAATTCATTAAGATTATTAAAGCTTGATGAAAGAGTTCAGGAAATGGTTATCGAAGGTAAGTTAAGCAGTGGTCATGCCAGAGCAATTATAAGTATTGAAGATAAAGAAAAACAGTACATGGTTGCACAGAAAATATTTGATGAAAAGCTCAATGTCCGTGATGTTGAAAAACTTGTTAAGAATATTGATAAGTTAGATAAACCTGTGGAAAAGAGTAAGCCGGAAAATGATTTTGTTTACAGAGATTTTGAAGAAAAGTTAAAGAAAATTATGGGTAGTCCGTGATGTTGAAAAACTTGTTAAGAATATTGATAAGTTAGATAAACCTGTGGAAAAGAGTAAGCCGGAAAATGATTTTGTTTACAGAGATTTTGAAGAAAAGTTAA
>QRVH01000124.1 GCA_003458705.1 Eubacterium sp. AF22-9
ATAATTTTTATCAAAGTTATCATCCCATCCTATAAGCGCAACATTGTGGTTTATAATTTTATTTTCATAATCATATGAATACTTACCATATCTATCTTTATCTGAATAAAATAATTTTTATCAAAGTTATCATCCCATCCTATAAGCGCAACATTGTGGTTTATAATTTTATTTTCATAATCATATGAATACTTACCATATCTATCTTTATCTGAATAATACTTTGTTTCAGCATTATATGATACTGTAACTGCACCATTATCAATAACAGCCTGCTTCACTGAGTTCGTATCGGTCATTTTAATATATTTCTGTCCAACTAATATATATTCAACATCATCTAATCTGAATGTGTAATCTGCTGGTAAATATATTCCCTCATGTCCTGACTGCTGGTTCACCATAGATGCCCACTTACTTAAAGTTTTAAAAGCATAATTATCATTACCACCACCATTAAGACAAACTTCCATTGATGATGATGAATTAATAGTTGTAACATCTCCTGTTGAATTCCCAAGTTTATCTGAATATTGTGTATCATCAAATGTCATATAGGCCAATGCATACTCATCCAAATCAATATCTGATGGTGACGATACAATACCATGTGATAAAGCATAAGATTCCATGGCTGCAGTTGCTGCATATGCCCAACATGTTCCAAAACCTCCCTGATACCTCACACTTGTAACATATCCTTTTGTCCTAGAATCATACTGTGTCGGGAGTTGTGATGCCTTAACCAAATAATTGTCCGACTCATTATATTCCTCTATACTTGGTGCAACATATCCATCTTCTGTATTGTTCATAAGTGGATGTTCAATTTTGATATCATCTATGCCATTATCTGCACTATGTGCATAAACAGGCATTTTGCTAGTACTTAATAATGATATTGTCATCGCAAATGTCAACGCAATTGACGCAATTATTTTATTTTTTTTCATAAGTATCAAATCCCTTCTGTAAAACAATGATTTCCGCAACTTACTGACTAATAACACCATATAGCTAATGTTATCAACATTCACTCCAAATTTGTGCAAGCGTTTCAAAATCAGGATTGAAACTTGCATCTAATGTATAATAGTGCATCCTGTCTACCAACAATATATCCTCTAATTCACTCGGTTTAATCGATATTAGAGTGCCACAAGGAAACATATTATTATAAATTGTTGACATTGAATTTATATGTGTATCATCTTAAAACACAATACTTCTAAAACTCACTTTTTATTACTCAACATATTTCAATTTTTTTTCTTCCCTTAATTCCTTGAATCTATTCTAATTTCATTCTCTTCTTTTATAGTCTTCAAATAATGCTCTAACATCATATTTAGGTTCATAACCTAATTCTTCTTTTGCGTTTGAAATATCCATTCTAACATCATATTTAGGTTCATAACCTAATTCTTCTTTTGCGTTTGAAATATCCATTAAAAATCCGCCTCCAGCTTTCTTTTCTGGTCTATATACAATAGTTGAAGGATTATCTTTTGGTGAAAACACATCTATTATTGTTCTTATTTGTTCTTCAAGAGTAACTGGAATTCCTGTACCAACATTATACCAACTATGTTCTATATTTTTGACTTCAACCGCTTTACATATCTTTTGGTGAAAACACATCTATTATTGTTCTTATTTGTTCTTCAAGAGTAACTGGAATTCCTGTACCAACATTATACCAACTATGTTCTATATTTTTGACTTCAAC
>QRVH01000125.1 GCA_003458705.1 Eubacterium sp. AF22-9
CAAAGTGTCCCTAGTTACTTATGATATAATTAAATTACGGATTAGTCAATTTAAAGTTGTGAATTCCTGCTTTTTTTAATATTTGTTTCTGTATATCGACTGCAACTCCTATTCTCAATCATTCTACTCCCCCTGACACCAAGTGCCACAAAAGTGCCCAACTTGCCTACAAACATTCCCAGTGTTTATGCGGTTTCTCAAAATCATAATAATTAACACTTGGAAATAATAAAGAATAAATTTCTTCACATGACACCCATTTCCCTCCTAGTCACTAGGCACAAAAAGAAAAAAGAGAATGGTTTTTCAACCATTCCCATCTTAATGAGCCCACCGGGGTTCGAAGCCGTGAGACCGCTTAAACACTGGCTTTCTTAGTTCTCCTTTATGGCACTAGTCCAGTAGGAGCCGATAGCCTGCGTAATGATTTTTATGTAATGCTTATTGATGAAATAAGTGCCTGAAAAGTGCCTGAAATATTTGCAATTATTCTTATGTAATTTCAAGCATCATATACAATCAAATATTCCTACACAACACATATACCAACAGAGTTAATGTACACTAGACTCTAAACTAGCACCTGAAAAATCCATAGTTTTATTTCAAATATAAATATCTTTTAATCTATTCGTCCAACATAAGTTTCCCATTTTTGGCTTTGCTACGCAATCTTTCCATTTGTTCCTTTTCAATTTGTTGAATACTTTTTTCTGGTGTTGGTAAATCTTCTGGCATAGTTCCACCTATTTTTTCTATTGCGTTTCTTACTTCTTTGCCAACATTATAATGAACCGATGTTGCTTTTTCAGCACCTTGCACTTTATCTTTTCTTAATTTTTCTTCTGTTTGTGATATTCTAAACAAATTGGCAATTAACTCTGTACTTCCCATATAATCAAGAATTTTCTGCCCCACTTCCAATTGTTTTCTCGTATGAATATCATCCACATCAAGACCTCCATAAAGCCCCATATAACCCGCATTTTGAAAAAAAGCAAACTCTTCATTTGTAATAACACCTGCATTATGAGCAGTTTCTGCTAACATCTGATTCCATTGCTTTATATCACCTCTTACCACCAATCTTCTATTATCCTCATCCAATTCATTGAAATGATCAGCCACTTCTTGTCTATATGTCTGAATAGCAAAATATGTTTGTCCTAAAGCAATGACCTCTTTTCTTGGATCACCATTTTGAACTATCAAATATCAAGCATATCTTGATAATTCATAATCCTTTGTAGATTTGTGTGTTGCACCAGCTTCTACGATTTTGCTGACCTCAGCAAAATCGTCCAAACATTATGTCAACTATTTTCACATGCAATCATTGCACGTTTTATTACTTTTTCAAAATTTCGCCACTGAACATAATCTAAAGCAAAAGCTAATTCTCTCGCACTCCAATATTCACTACCATTCTCATTAATATGCTTTATATCTTCAAATCTTTTATACTCTATTGCTTTTAAATCACTCATATAAAAACTCCTATAAACTAATACTCAAATTGCTACTTTTTCTTTATTGTCATGCTTTATATCTTCAAATCTTTTATACTCTATTGCTTTTAAATCACTCATATAAAAACTCCTATAAACTAATACTCAAATTGCTACTTTTTCTTTATTGTCATACTTATAATACATCATATT
>QRVH01000126.1 GCA_003458705.1 Eubacterium sp. AF22-9
CATAAAAAGATATCATATTCTTTTATTTCCATTATATTAATACAATGCATTTATCTGTCTATATCATTTGGCATTAATAAGAAAGGATTTCATTCTGATGTTCTTTTATTTCCATTATATTAATACAATGCATTTATCTGTCTATATCATTTGGCATTAATAAGAAAGGATTTCATTCTGATGAGTTATGGAATTATGGTTTTGCCAACAGTTCTCAGGGAACTGATATTTTCAGAGAAAATAACCAGTTAAAAAATTTTGATAATTGGGAAAATTCATCTATTCTGTACGACTACATATCGGTTGATAAATCCGAAATATTTGACTATTCATCCATCTATAAAAATTGTGCTGATGACTACCATCCTTTCTTGGGATTTATGCTTCTCCACTTTATATGCGCGCTTTTTCCCGGAACATGGTCAGCATGGTACTGTTTTGCACTTAATCTTATATTTTTTGTAATCCAGCAGATATTTTTATTCAAATTAATAAGAAGTATAACTAACAATTCTTATTATGGAATTGCTGGTGTATTATTCTTTGGTTTCACCACAGGTGCAGAGGACATTTTATTTTTCTTAAGGATATACTGTCCCGCAACAGCCATCAGCGTTGTTTTTATGTATTATCTGTCGGAATTATATAATCAGCGGAACAATTCAAAAGTCCCTATAAATATGTTAGTTAAAATTGCCATTACAACACTTATCGGTTGTTTAACCCTGCATGAATTTATTATCCTTGCTTTTATTGTTGCATTAATTTATGGACTTTTTTACCTGATTACAAAAAATTTCAAATTAGCAATTAGTTTTGGAATAACAATGATTAGTTCTGCTTTACTGTCAATTGCAATATTTCCTGCAACAATTCCACATTTGTTTGATTCAACAGGAACTTTTGGCAGTCAGGTAGCAAAATATTCATTTACATTTCAGTTTAAATTATATATATCTTATTTAACTAATGATTTATTTGGAGTTGCAACATCGCCTTGGCCATCAATGTTTTTATGGTATTTGTTTTACGGATTGATTATATTTCTATTTTTCTTCATTCCTTTTTGCTTTATATTCAGGCATGAAAAATGGTTAAAGAATTTCTTTTTACTTTTAAAAAGGAAATGGATAGCTTTTATTCATAAATTTAAGTTCTTTAACTTTGCATTATTTGCACTTATGATTGTATGTATATCAATGCTTGCCGTTAATGCTTATATGACTTCCATTGTTCACATGGGAAGAGTATCTAACAGATATATAATGATTGTCTATCCTTTATTTGCAGCATTTGCAGTATCTCTATTCTGCTATTGCTTAAACTGGATATTTAAGAATAAAAAATTAAAATATATTATATGCTATGGCTTCGCCGTAATTTTTGCCACATTAAGCTTTTTGATGGCGCCACATGTATTCAGATTCAACTATCCTCATGAAGGAGTTGGAATTGAAGATATTGAAGAAAATTCCAATTGTATAATCATGCTAAGTTCACCATTCGCCACATTAAGCTTTTTGATGGCGCCACATGTATTCAGATTCAACTATCCTCATGAAGGAGTTGGAATTGAAGATATTGAAGAAAATTCCAATTGTATAATCATGCTAA
>QRVH01000127.1 GCA_003458705.1 Eubacterium sp. AF22-9
CTGATGAGATTATTATTCAGAATCCATATGATGAATATAATATTGCAACAACAGTTGAACCTATGTATTATACTAAAAAGTTGGTTATGAATACATATAAGCTTTACATATATTCCGTATTTTTGTAACAAATGAGATATCATATGATGATATGAGATCGGATTCAAGTATGAAATCATATGTAATTATGCCAGGGGTTGTTTATTCAGATAGGGTAATTGTTCAATCGGAAAATATAAAAAATTCAGATAGGGTAATTGTTCAATCGGAAAATATAAAAAACTATATATTAGAAAACTTGTTCAGTTTTACGGAGAAGAAACAAGACAAACAATGGGATAATAAATTGTGTACATTGGAACATATTAATTAATATAATAGTGCGGGGAGACAAGATTGTGTACATTGGAACATATTAATTAATATAATAGTGCGGGGAGACAAGATGCTGTTAGATAATGTTGTAAAACAAATGTCACAGGAAGAGATAGTAAATTTGGCAAATGAACTAACTGATGCTGTGGAAAAAAATAAATTTAATATGTTATGTGAAACGGGTAAGTTAAAATATGCACATCTTATAGCAATGTTTCTGGCAACACAGGCGATGGATGACGGCAGGAAATTATATTTGTATTTCTACAAATTAGCAATGAAATGTGGAAAAGATAGAATTATAAGTAAAGTAAACAATGGAAATAAGATAAAAATAGCATTTTTGCCAATATCTGCATCTGAGTGGCAGGCTGAGTATATATATAGAAAGCTGGAGAATGATAACAGATTTGAAGTAGAGATAGTTCCTGTGCCTCTGATTGGGAGAAGTAAAGAGGATAGAACAGCTATTTATTTGCAGACATGCCGCTTTTTTGGTAGCGATAAATACAATGTAAAAGAGATATATGATACAGAAACAGAAGAAATAAAGGGGTGGGATGAGATAGGCGGTATTCCAGATATCATAGTTCATTTGACACCATGGTATCTGAATATTGCACCAAGCTATCAGATTACAAAATTGCCATTAAATGTAGTTAATATATATATTTCATATTCGCTATCGATAGGAAATTCGAAAACAGAGGAATGGGAAAGTTATAGATATAATCAGGATTTTTTAAATGTTATGTGGAAGGTATATACGGAAACCCATAAAGATTTTGAGGGTTTTAAAAAGTATGAAACATTATGTGCGGCAAATGTTGTAAATAGTGGATATATTAAAATGGATTATTTTTATGATAATCATAGTTATACGGATGAGCAGCTTATGAGCTTATGGTCAGTTCCAAAAGGTGCGGATATATATAATTATAAAAAAATTCTTCATTACACCACATTTTTCTATAGGAAACACTATGCATTATCATTTTCGACATTTGATAAGAATATGTATTTTCTTTATTTATCTTGCAAAGAAATATGAGGGGAAAGTATCTTTTATATTTAAACCACATCCTAATCTTAGAAATAGTCTGATAATAAATGGATATCATTTTCGACATTTGATAAGAATATGTATTTTCTTTATTTATCTTGCAAAGAAATATGAGGGGAAAGTATCTTTTATATTTAAACCACATCCTAATCTTAGAAATA
>QRVH01000129.1 GCA_003458705.1 Eubacterium sp. AF22-9
CACAGTTTTCTTTAATTATTTCATATGTAATGCCCATAATTATTCCTCCTTTTTCTCAAATCCACAATAGTTCATCATTCTACATATCACAGTTTTCTTTAATTATTTCATATGTAATGCCCATAATTATTCCTCCTTTTTCTCAAATCCACAATAGTTCATCATTCTACATATGTTATGCCCAATTGTCAAGAATAATATTCTTCAATTAATTTTAATGCATTCATTATTGTATTGTCAACTTCATTGCTAGCCAAGATTTTTGTTGTATCCGCACCTAATTCATTAGGATTATCCCAATGCTGAAGTTTATTTCTTACCAATGCCATATAAGTATATGCCCTACCTATAGACTCAATTTTATGCTGATTATTTTTCAAATAGTCCCAATGTGCTTTTTGCAATTCATATTTTATTGGTTTATTATACTCATCTCTTTGAGTAACTTCAAAAACATTTATTTTATGTCCATGCAAAATGCCGCCTAATACACCCCTGATATGTCCCTCTATTGCTCTTTCCGCTGGTGCTGCTAAGTATGTAGGATCAAATTTTTCTTCCAAATCATATCTGTTTTGAAGTGCCTGACAAATACATTTCTTTAATTTTGATGATAAATATGGCTTTGAATTTACGAACATCTCATCAAATTCTTTTTCAATTTCTTCCAATGTTGTCTTTGTTCCATAAAATTCATTTAATGCAGCTATATTTTGCTCTGCACTAATCAATTCTGCCACTTCTGCAACACATATAGCAAAAAACATTTTAGGCTTTCCCTGAATCATAATAGTATGACCACGTGTTGAAGAGAAATGTGTTATAGTTACTTCATTATCACTCTTGTCATAAAATTTATAAATAGTAACGTCACTTTCTTCCCGTTTGGGCTCATAATGATCAAATGATTCTTCATTTTTTAAAACTGTTACCAGTTTCTCAAAAATTTTTCCATCTACTTTTTATAAACTATAGTATCATTGCCTTTTTGTCTGATGCAGTCTCTTTGCGTATTTTTCATTAACTTCCACATAATTTTCTACATAAAGACTGCTATCTTCATAAATATGTTTTGCAAATTGCCTTTTTGTCTGATGCAGTCTCTTTGCGTATTTTTCATTAACTTCCACATAATTTTCTACATAAAGACTGCTATCTTCATAAATATGTTTTGCAAAGTCCTCTTGTAATTCTTTATTTGCCCCTTGTCCTGTTTGTATTGTTGTTTTTGCGTTTTTATTGAAAAAGAATCCAAGAAAAAACTTTCCCCATCTACCTCAATAGATAATCTGTGTCTTGTTCCATCAATATCTTCCACCTCAATAGATAATCTGTGTCTTGTTCCATCAATATCTTCCATCTGTCCAACCCGATAATTTTCATATCCGTTTAATATGCATTTTCCATAGACAGATGTTAATATTCTTGTCCTATCTATCTTTAAACTACTGTATGACATTTCTTTCCTCCTATCTTCCATCTGTCCAACCCGATAATTTTCATATCCGTTTAATATGCATTTTCCATAGACAGATGTTAATATTCTTGTCCTATCTATCTTTAAACTACTGTATGACAT
>QRVH01000013.1 GCA_003458705.1 Eubacterium sp. AF22-9
AAACATATCATGATTGAAAATGTATACTGACCATTCTTTTCAACATCCCAGTATACTGACCATTCTTTTCAACATCCCAGTAATGATTGGCAATATCAGTAAATACATCCTTATTCTGCTTGATAATAAAAGGATAAATATGCACAAAATCACAAGTACATTTATATATTTCATTGTATTCCTTAGACTGGCTGAAAAGCTTCATTGCCTCAAAGTAGTTGCCATCATCAAGATTGGTTCTGGCAGCACGCAGAGTAATGTTTCTTACTTCCTCAGTAGGCTTTTCTTTAAGAATCTGTACAATGAACTTCTTGAACATAGGATTAAAACTGTATCTTCGTGTATGCTCGTTATAATCAATAAATGCTATTGTGTTAAGCATATCCAGACATTCTTTTTCACTTAACAGAGTCTGCTTTATACATTGGCTTAAAGTAAATGAGCTGAATACTCCCATGCTTGACAGAAATTCTCTTTCAGACTGGTCAGATTCAAGCCATATATTATTTTCAATAAATGTATTACATTTGTCAGTTACAAAATCTGTCAGACCATTCTTATGTGCTTCCATACACAGATGGACTATATAAGGCCATCCTAGTGTTTTTTCATAAATTATTTTGGCTGTTTCTTTTATCAAGAACCACTTCGTTAAGACGGAAATAATCTTCTATATCTTCAAGAGAAAATGCAAGTTCTTTTTTGCTTATACCTAATGCTTCATCCTTTGATATCAGATTAATAATATTCTGACTGGTGATTTTTCTTAATATAAATATATACTTAAAACCAACAGCAGTTGATGAATAGGCAGATGCAAATATTTTACTTAAGTTGTCATCCATTATGTTATCAAAATTATCAATTATGAGCAGCGCTGATGATTTATCAGAATTCATAATTGAAAGTAAATTAATAATAGCATTTACATCTTCTTCAGAATCAGGAAAGCCTGTTTTCTTAAATGATGCAGCAAATGATGGATTAAGAATCTTTATTGCATTACAGAAATTCTCCCAGAATATGTCCGGTGAACTGTTCGCATCTATCCAGAGAACGGTATAACCTGAATAATTTTTAAAAAATGTTTTGCAGACTTTGGATTTGCCATAACCTGTTGGTGCATATATGAAGCTGTATCTGTACATTTCAAAACGCCCAAGTGATTCTTTGAGACTATTGGATATGTATGCCCTGCTTGATAAATTACGGATATGAGCCATTGGTATCCCCCTCTTTTAATTAGTCTCAGATAAAACTGATTATTACTTCCATTCAGAATTATCTATTTCAATTTTCTTGTCTCTCAACATAAGTTCTTTAACAGCTTCTGCTGCAGGCTTATCCTCAAAGAGAATCTTATTAACCTGCTCTACAATCGGCATCTCGATATTATATTTCTTAGAAAGTTCTAATGCTGCCTTAGCAGAGAATACGCCTTCTACTACCATCTGTACTTCTTTCATTGCCTCATCCTTTGTGTAACCTTTTCCAATAAGGATTCCAGCGCGTCTGTTACGGCTGTGCATACTTGCACATGTAACAATAAGGTCTCCAATGCCTGAAAGACCTGCAAAGGTATGAGGATTAGCACCCATTGCAACACCAAGTCTTGTTATCTCTGCATTACCTCTTGTGATAAGGGCAGCCTTAGTGTTATCACCATAACCAAGTCCGTCTGCAATACCGGCAGCAAGTGCAATAACATTCTTTAATGCACCACCGATACATATTCCAAGCATATCAGGGCTTGTATACACTCTGAATACATCACTCATAAAAATGTTCTGAAGATATTCAGCAGTTGTCTTTTCATGTGCTCCGATAACGCAGGTTGTAGGAATACCACGGCTTACCTCCTCAGCATGGCTTGGTCCTGATAATACTGCAACCTTAGCCTGAGGGATCTCCTCTTCTACAATCTGGCAGAGTGTTAAGAGTGTATGCTCCTCAACGCCCTTTGCAACATTTACAATAATCTGTCCTTCCTTTACGAAAGGAGCAATTAACTTTGCTGTAGAACGGGTATAAGGTGAAGCGACTGCAAGAACAAGTACATCTGCACCGCTGATTACACTTTCAGTATCTCCGGAAATAGTTATGCTGTCAGGAATCTTAACACCCGGAAGGCATCTTTTATGCTCTCTCTCAGCCTGAAGCATAGCAACCTCATCCTTTAATACTGACCATACTGTTACATTGTGTCCGTTGTTATTAAGAAGTAAAGCAAGACCTAAGCCCCAACTTCCAGCTCCTAAAACACTTATATTTGCCATAATTATACTCCAATCTACGCATATGCGCACTAAAAATTAATTCTTTTTTTCACCGATTTTTCGTTCTGTTCCATGAACCAGTCTTACAATATTACTGCGGTGTCTGATAAATGCAAGTGCTGCAAGAGCGAAAACAATAACAGTACCCTCAACAAGGCTTGTTCCACTTAAAGGAAGCCATCCTAAGAATCCCCAAATAAGGAATTCAACAAAAAACATTGCCATGCCAATAAGTGATGCAAGCGAAACATAACGGCTTATCTTTGCAACTAGAGCAAAGAATATAATGCCGAAAACTGTAAACATAAAGCAGTATTTAGGAAAAAGCATAAGACTTATAACAACACCTGAAGATGCTGCAATTCCCTTTCCGCCCTTAAACTTAAGGTAGAACGGAAAATTATGTCCAAGCACGATTCCAAGTCCACAGTACAGGAATAAAAGCATTTCCGGCACTGATGTGTGTGGTACTATAAGAAAATGTATCAATATATCAGCAATAACTGCTTTAAATGCATCTAAAAGATAAGTTGCAATTCCGGCCTTCTTGCCAAGAGTTCTCATAACATTGGTAGTTCCTGCATTGCCACTGCCATAATCCCTGATGTCAATCTTGTTGAATTTGCCCATCCAGTAACCTGCCTGAATGAGTGCTCCGGCAAAATATCCATATATAAGAACACCTATTTTAAATAACATTACTCTTTCTCCTTACGCTCTCTGTTGATGAATCTGATCGATGTACCTCTGAATCCGAAGGATTCTCTTATTCTGTTTTCTATATATCTTGTATAAGAAAAATGTGTAAGTGCTACATCATTAACAAACATAACAAATGTTGGCGGCTTTACGGAAACCTGAGTCATATAGTAAATCTTAAGTCTCTTACCCTTATCTGAAGGTGGCTGCTTCATGGCAACTGCTTCTGTAAGGATTTCATTAAGCACACCTGTAGGGATACGCATTGTCTGCGCATCTACAATATGGTCAACTAATTCATATATCTTATTAAGTCTCTGTCCTGTCTTGGCAGATACAAATATAATCTCAGCATAAGACATGAATGCAAGAGTATCTTTAATCTTATTAGTAAATTCATAGATAGTCTTATCATCCTTTTCTACATCATCCCACTTGTTGACAGCAATAATAATACCCTTGCCTCTCTCGTGTGCTATTCCGGCAATCTTGGCATCCTGTTCTGTAACGCCCTCAGTAGCATCAATAACAAGAATTGCTATATCCGCTCTCTCAACTGCAGCAACAGTTCTTATGATACTAAAGCGCTCAAGATCTTCTTTAATCTTGCTCTTACGACGGAGTCCTGCTGTATCAATAAACACATATTCTTTGCCATTATACTTAATAGCTGTATCAATTGCATCTCTTGTTGTACCGGCAATATCAGATACAATAACTCTGTTCTTGCCTACAAGCTTATTGATTATAGAAGACTTACCAACATTAGGTTTACCTATTATGGCTACCTTAGGCCTGTCATCCTCTTCTTCCGTATCTGAACCTTCTGGAAAATGGCTTACTACCTCATCAAGCACTTCACCAAAACCTAACTTGTTAACTGCTGATATAGGGAATGGTTCACCAATTCCAAGATTATAGAATTCATATACATCAGGCATCATCTTTTCAAAGCTGTCAACTTTATTAACAACAAGTATAACAGGCTTATGAGAGCGTCTTAACATATCAGCAACCTTAGAATCTGAATCTACAAGTCCCTGCTTAACATCAGTCATAAATATAATTACATCTGCTGTTTCAATGGCAATTTCTGCCTGCTCACGCATCTGTGAAAGGATAATATCACCTGTATCAGGTTCAATACCACCTGTATCTATAAGTGTAAAATTGTGGTTTAACCAGCTTACCTCCGCGTAAATTCTGTCTCTTGTGACACCCGGAGTATCTTTAACTATCGAAATCTGCTGTCCGCACAGACTGTTGAATAATGTTGATTTTCCAACATTAGGTCTTCCGACAACAGCAACTATTGGTTTACTCATAATTCCTCCTTGCTTTTATAGCAAATTTACAAAAAATTAATACACGCAATCTATAATATAATATCAGTTTAATTGCTTTTTGTAAAGCACTGTGATATCATACAAAATATTGATTTTAAGCACTTTAGGAGGTGTTTTTGTGAAATTATTCTGCAAAAAATTCACATTTATTCCGGTATTGCTTCTGATATCGGCGATTATTCTTCCATCTGTTACTGCCATGGCAGCAGATACATCTTATAAGTTTTCAGATATTGATTTGAAATTAAAAGTCCCTGAGGAACTGATATGCTTTACACAGACAACAACTGGTAATAATGCTTATCTTAAAGATATTGGTGCACAGGATGCCAATGAAGTCCAGAATTCAATGAAAGCATCCAATATATATCTTGAAGCATTTTCTAAAGATATATCATATGAAATTGCTGTTGTCGGAATGAAAGCCGGTTCTGATTTATCTAATCTTGATGAACTGAGTGAGGATAAATTAAGTGGTATGTTCCTGCGTTACATTGAATCAGAAAAATTCCAACTGAGTGAGGATAAATTAAGTGGTATGTTCCTGCGTTACATTGAATCAGAAAAATTCCAAGCAGGAAGATAACCTGACAGAAACAATGACAGGCAAAGCAATTGATGTAATTAATGACCATCCATATTTCAGAACAGAAGTTACATCGGTATCAGATGAAAATAAAAGCATTTATACCAGAAAGTACTATACTGTAACAAGAGGATACATTTATATATTCTCATTGCAGTCTGAAGATAATGAAATTACAGAAGACATGATTAATAATATTTTATATATAATCAATTCAGCACAATACACCAATGTTAAAAAATCAATATTTGAAAATGGTGTATTCACTGAAACTCTTTCAACAATTCTTACAGTTGGCATTCCGATAGCAATTTTAGTTGTTATTTATCTTCTGATAACAAAAGTTGGAAAAAAAGGACGCTCAAAACTTTCTTCAGAAGAAGCTGAGTTAAGAGCCAGATATAAAGAACAGCATAACAGGAAATAAATAAAAACTTCGGTTCACTTATATGTGTTCCGAAGTTTTTTATTCAAAATCATCTGCAAATGCTCATAAATCCGCACAATACGCCTCTCTGTCCATGTGAAGCCCTGTGTGAAAAGAGCCAGTCACTGTTACAGCTTGTGCATAGATTGGATATTCCTATATTCTCTGGTTTTATTCCTTCGTTGACCATATTAAAATAATTGGCTGTCTGAAGATTAAGCTGGTATTTATCGTCTCTGGTGTGATAAAACATCATATCACATTCTTTCGTATTGTAAGCAGCCTTAAACTGTCTTATCACCGCCTCATCAACTTCATAACAGTCCTGACATATAGATGGTCCTATAAATGCATGAATATCATCTGGCTTAGAGCCATAAGTCCGGTTCATAAGTTTAACTGTTTCATGTGTTATATTGGCCACAGTTCCCCTCCATCCCGAATGTGATGCACCAATGCATCTGTTTACCGGATCTATAAAATATACCGGAACACAGTCTGCAAAATATGTTACAAGACAAAGCTCTGGTTCATCAGTTACAAGTCCGTCAACTTTATCAAAGCTTCTTGGCTTTGTAAGCCCCATTCCTGCCATATCTGAATCTACAACGAGTACATTTGTTGTATGTGTCTGCTTCGTACATACACAGTATTCAGGCTTTAAATCCATAGTATCAAGAAAAAGCTCATAATTCTTATAAACATTATCGTAAGCATCGCCTCTGTCAAAAGAAAAATTCATGCTGGAATATATTCCTTCACTGACTCCGCCGAGTCTGGTTGAAAAATGCAGCTTTACCCAGTCAAATTCATCAAATGGTGTGAATTCAATATATGTGACATCACCTTTTGATGATATTCTTGTTGAATTATTAATAACAGCTTTATCTAAGCCCTTATACAGTTTATCTGCATTAATATATCTTATATTCATAATTTATAATCCTTGTTAAAATGCATTTTTTATATGAGTTATATCCGTACCATCAATTCCTATCACATCAAAACGGCATGGAATATCACAGCTTTTGTATCTTGTTGTAAGATAATACATTGCAACCTGTCGTATTATCTGCTGCTTTCTGTAACTGACAGCTTCGACTGCATAACCGTATTTTTTGCTGCTTCTGTATTTCACTTCAACGAATACAATCAGATTATCATTTTGGGCAATAATATCAATTTCACCTGTTTTATTGCGGAAATTCCGTTCAAGAATCGAATATCCGTTATCTATAAGATACTCTGTGGCACGCTGTTCATTGTCTGCACCTGTTACTCTTTTATTAGCTGTCATTATTTACCTACTTTTCCTTTAATCTTGTCACATTCGTCTACAAATACAAGAATTTCAGCGACAACAGTATATAGTTCAGGAGGAATCATCTCCCCTATTTCAAGCTTTGATAATGTATTGGCAAGCTTGGAATCTTCATATACAGGAACATCTGCTTCTCCGGCTTTTTCAATAATTGATTCAGCAATATGTCCACGGCCTGTAGCAAGTATTTTAGGTGCCTGCTCTCCGGGTGTATATTCAAGTGCAACTGCTATTTTAGGTTTGTCTTCGTTGTCTTTTTTCCCCATAATAAAATTCCCCTGTAAAACATTTATGCTTTGGCGTCAAATATATACTGACCTCCGGTAGCCGGTCTTGTCTCAGCTTCAATAAAATCTTTTACGAAATTCAGTCTGTCAGAAGAACTTTCGGCTACCTTCATTTCAAAATGTGTCTTATAACCTAACTGTTCAAGACGGGTATTAAGCTTATCTATATGCCGGTAAACAAAATCAAGAAGTTCTTCAGTTTCAAGAACAAAATTGGTAGATACATTATTGCCGCCTGAAAGATTAACATATATATCCATTGATTTAAGATTATCCATATCAAGATGCAGCATGGCACTTATATTATCCGACTTATTGGCAAGATTCTTCTTATTAGTGAATACATATAATTCTCCGTTGCCTTCACTTTCTGAGAATTTAACAGGCACCTGGAAATATGTCATATTCCTGTTTAAGTCGTTCATGAAATCTATGTTACTTTTAATGTCCGAAAGACTCTTTGATAACTCTGTAGTTGAAGAGTCACTGCTCTTTAATGAACTTTCAATATTCTCAACATTTTTTCTTATACGCTTGTAATAAGAGCTGACAGCAGTTTCTCCCTCCTGTATATCTTTAGGAGTCAGGCGGAATGTATCATTGAACGCTGCATGTATAAGTTGTTTTGCACCTTTGCTGTTAATAATGCTTTTGAATTTTTCAGGAGTTATTTCTTTATCCGGAAGCATAATTTATTAAGGATATCTTTAACAGATTTATCAGGAATATCCTTTATGAATTCATCGTCAAAGCCTGCATTACCAAGTGCTTCTTTAAGTGATTGAAGCCCGTCCTCTGTAAGTACATTTCCAGCAGTATTGTGATGGACATTTTTGCCATCAATACCTTCATACATTGTATTGATTATATCATTAAAGACTTGTGCATTATCTGTACTTTCTGTAAGACCATTTATAAAACCTGTTTCCATATCCTGCAGAAGGTTATCAATCTGACCGTTGAATTCTCCATACATCTGGAATTCTTTTATATTATTATCAGTTACCGGAATGTCAAGTCTCATAAGATTGGCAATGGTATTAAGGGAAGCATCCGGATATTTCATGGAATATCTGGCAAGCTCTCCTACTGTTTCTGAATCAACAGGCATGCCAAGACCAAGAAGTTCTTTTACAAGGTCAATATTTTCTTCAACAGGTGATAATCCGGCGGCTTCAAGTGCCTTGTCAATAAGCACAGCCTGCTGTTCATTGGCAAGCACCGGCTTTATGGATATTTTGTTATCAACATTCTGTTCAACCATAAATGTTACATTCTGTCCAACATTAACTAAAGCCCCCTCTGCAAGCTTTGCCTGAATGGATGCTCCGTTATTCATAGTGATTAAAGCGTTATCACCCTTTAACTGGCTGACAAAACCGGTAAATGTGTCACCTGTCATTAATGAGTTAAGAATTTTCATTCCCTCAGCCTGTGCGGCATTATTACTATTAACAACATTCTGTGATACATTTTCAGTTATATTAGGAGTCTGGTTCTGACTGCCTGTAGTTATGGAACTTTTGAAAAAATCGGACATATTAATATTCATATGCATTCACCTATATAAAATTCTTAATAAATGTTCTCCTGTGTATAGGACATGGTCCGTATTCTTTTATTGCTTCTATATGAACCTTAGTTCCATAGCCTTTATGTTTTGCAAAACCATATTCAGGATATAAAGAATCATATTCGACCATAAGCCTGTCCCTTGTTACTTTAGCAAGAATACTGGCTGATGCAATCGACAGGCTCTTAGCGTCACCTTTGATGATTGGAACCTGTTTAACATCTATTCCCGGAATTGTAACTGCATCGTTAAGAAGTATATCGGGTTTTACAGATAATTTATTAACAGCCTCACGCATTGCTTCATAAGTTGCCTGTAATATATTAATTTCATCAATCCTTTCAGGTGATACAATTCCAATTCCATAAGAAAGAGCATCTTCTTTTATTACATCAAAAAGCTCCTCTCTTTTTTTCTCGCTTAACTTCTTGGAATCATTCACATAAAGAATTCTTTTTCCTTTAGGAAGAATTACTGCACCTGCAACAACAGGACCTGCAAGCGGTCCTCTTCCAGCCTCATCTATTCCGCATATATAAGAAAATGTATCATACATTTCTTCATATTCACGCATAGCTTCAATACGCTGTTTCTCAGCCTCCAGCTTTGCTGCTTTTTTAAGTTCACGTTCCTCTTTAAGTGTCATAACTGCCCCTTCCTGCAAGTATCTTAATTAAGGTCTTTCAAGAGAGATATTTCCAATCTTTCCTTCTCTGAAATCATCAAGAATACATGCAGCACATTTTTCATAATCAATATCTGAACCTTTCTTAATGCAGCCACGTTTTCTGGCAATATGTTCCATAATACAGAGTGCAGCAGCATTTTCAGGATTCATCATTGTTTCAGTATCAACATTATCAAATATATCTTCTGTTATATCAAAACGGCTATAAAGCTGCAGCTGATAATTCTTCTTAAGAAACTTTATAGTTTCTAATGCAAGCTCCTCAATATTAAGAATCTGGTCATTAATTGAACCAATCATTGCAAGTCTTTCACCGACATTTCTGTCTTCTATCTTAGGCCAGAGTATACCCGGTGTGTCAAGCAGCTCTACACTTCCATTAATTCTTATCCATTGCTTTCCTTTAGTAACACCCGGCTTATTACCTGTCTTGGCACTCTTTCTTCCGGTGAATGAATTAATAAATGTTGATTTACCAACATTAGGTATTCCAACAATCATTGCTTTGATAGAACGGTTCTTGATTCCTCTTGCTCTGTCTCTTTCAATCTTAGCAGAGCAGGCAGTTGTTATAAGATTATTGACTGCGCGGTTGCTTACATTAAGTCTTGAATTAAGCTTAAGGCAGTAAAACCCTTTATCCTTAAAATATGTTATCCATTCATCTGTTACTGCATCATCGGCAAGGTCCGATTTATTCAATAATACGATTCTTGCCTTATTCTTTGCTAACTTGTCAATGTCAGGATTACGGCTGCTTAATGGAATACGCGCATCCACAATCTCAATAACAAGATCAACAAGCTTTATATCTTCTTCCATCATTCTTCTGGCTTTAGTCATATGACCAGGATACCAGTTAATGGCTCTTTTCTTCTCTTCCATATCTATCTCCATTGTTATTTAACGAAACCAAATGAACTGACGGGTTCTATTACCATCCATACTTTTCCTACAATATTACTGCGTTTAACCATTCCAACACTGGCAAAACGGCTGTCCTCACTATTATTACGGTTATCTCCAAGTACAAAATATTCATCATCAGCAAGCTTATACGGATTAGCTGCTACACCCGGTGTAAGTATTGATGTATCAACAAAATCATCAAGCTGTGAATCATTGATATATACCCTGCCATCTTTTATCTGTACAGTTTCCCCCGGTAATCCTATAACTCTCTTTATGTATATCTTTGAGGAATCAACTGAATCCTGTTCAAAGGCTATACAGTCAAATCTCTTCGGTCCATTGAATGCATATGATATTCTGTTTATAAGTACAGTGTTATCATTAGACAGTGTCTCCTCCATTGAATTACCTACAACTGTAGAACGGCAGCATATAAATGTTACCAGAACATAAGCCAGTACGATTACAATACATACATCTGCAATATATTTGCATATATTAAGCAGTCTGGTATTTTCCTGATATCTTCTCTGAAAAAATCTCATGGTATTCCGACCTCTCCTGTCGCTTAAATATAAGTAAAGGGACATTTTTTCAAATGTCCCTTACCGTGAATAACAAAATTATCTAACTAATTCCTTAACCTTAGCAGCCTTACCTGTTCTCTGTCTTAAGTAGTTAAGCTTAGCTCTTCTAGCCTTACCGCGTCTTACAACTTCAACCTTCTCAACGATAGGTGAATGTAATGGCCATGTCTTCTCAACGCCAACGCCGTTAGAAATCTTTCTTACTGTAAATGTAGCTCTAACACCAGTTCCCTGCTTCTTTAATACTGTTCCTTCGAAAACCTGGATTCTTTCACGGTTTCCTTCCTTAATCTTTGCTGATACTCTTACAGTATCACCAACTCTGAACTCAGGAGCCTGAGCCTTAAGCTGAGCATCTTCGATGTTCTTAATAATTGTATTCATGTGTGACCTCCTTAATATTATGATGTTCTTAATACAGGTTCTGTAACAGAGGACCATCCCTTTTTCTCACAACTTATTTAGATTATCATAATCCTGCCAATAATGCAAGACTAAAAACACATTTTCTTTATTATTTATTAATATCCAGCAGCCCCGGTAAGATATGGACTGTTATAGTCTTCTTATCAAGGTCGTGATCTAATATACACTGGTCAATAACCGGTATTAAATAGCTTTCGCCATTATCTGCCTCTACTTCATATACATTGTTAGCGCCTGTCTCTAATACATCTTTTAGTACGCCCAAATGCTTTCCTTCATCTGTTATAACATCAAGTCCGATAAGATCGCATATAAAATACTCTCCCGACTCAAGTTTAACAGCATCTTCTCTTGAAACGAGCAAGTCACATTTTGTATATTTCTCTATATCATTGATGTCATCAAACTCTTTAAACTTAAGTATTACGAACTGCTTAAAGAATTTAACTGAAGATACAGTGACAGCTACCTGTTCCCTTTTTCCATCGATAACACATTTCTTAAGTTTTTTAAAACGAAGAGGATCATCTGTTGTAGGAAAAACCTTAACTTCACCTCTGATTCCGTGGGTCGATGTAATGACCCCTACTCTTAACATATCTTCCACTTAAATTCTCCATTCTGGCATAAATGTATATATAAATAACAAAACAGACAGCCCCGAAAGGCTGCCTTAGACAGTAGTGTTTGCTTAATTATCTATTTCAACAATCACTTTCTTGTCGCTCTTAGAAGCTGCAGCTGAAACAACTGCTCTTATTGACTTGGCAATTCTACCAGACTTGCCGATAACCTTGCCCATATCCGAAGGAGCAACCTTAAGATTGACTACAAGAGCCTTATCTTTTTCAGTTTCTGTTACTACAACCTCATCCGGATTATCAACTAGTGCCTTAGCGATAATTTCCACTAATTCTTTCATAGTCAATTACACCTCCACTAGTCTTATTTTTCGATACCAGCCATCTTGAAAAGCTTTCCAACAACCTCTGTAGGCTGAGCTCCGTTTGATAACCACTTCTTAGCAGCCTCAGCATCAATGTTGAGCTTGCAAGGATCGTAATTAGGATCATAAGTACCGATTTCCTCGATGAATCTTCCGTTTCTTGGAGATCTTGAGTCTGCTACGATAATTCTATAGAAAGGATTTTTCTTCTCACCTAATCTCTTTAATCTAATCTTTACTGCCATTACATTCACCTCCTGTATTATTCTTAAAAATTAATCTATGTTAAAAAGGTAACTTGAATCGTCCCTTTTTAGCACCTTTCATCATTCCCGGCATCTGCTTCATCATCTTCTTCATCTGCTCGAACTGCTTCACAAGTCTGTTGACATCAGCAATATCAACACCTGCTCCTCTGGCAATTCTATTCTTTCTTGATGGATTAAGTATGTCAGGATTACTTCTTTCTGCCTTAGTCATTGAATATATGATAGACTCTGTTCTTCTCATATTCTTCTCTGCTTCATCATCATCAATTGAAACATTCTTCATCTGACCTGACAGTCCCGGCATCATGCTCATAATTGAACTGATACCACCCATGTTCTTAATCTGTCCCATATACTCAAGGAAGTCATTGAAATCAAATTCTGCTTTCTTAAGTTTTTCTTCCATTGCCTTGGCTTTATCAGCGTCAATCTGTGCCTCAGCCTTCTCAATAAGGGTAAGGACATCTCCCATACCAAGTATTCTTGATGCCATACGGTCCGGATAAAACTGTTCAAGATCTGAAAGTTTTTCTCCCATACCGACATAAAGAATCGGCTTTCCGGTAACAGCCTTAATTGAAAGTGCTGCACCGCCTCTTGTATCACCATCTAACTTAGTAAGGATAACTCCATCAATGCCGACCTTTTCATTAAATGAAGAAGCAACATTAACTGCGTCCTGACCTGTCATGGAATCAACTACAAGAATTGTCTGGTCAACTGATACATTAGCTTTGATTTCTATAAGCTCATTCATCATGTCTTCATCAACATGAAGTCGTCCTGCTGTATCCAGAATAACTGTATTAAAACCGTTATTCTTAGCATGGGCTATAGCAGCTTTGGCAATATCAACAGGCTTCTGGTTAGTTCCCATAGAGAACACTTCAACGCCCTGTTTATTACCGTTGATAGTAAGCTGTTCCACAGCAGCCGGTCTGTACACATCGCAGGCAACTAAAAGAGGTTTTCTTCCCTTTGCCTTAAACTTGCCGGCAAGCTTTGCTGTAGTAGTTGTCTTACCAGCACCCTGAAGACCTGCCATCATAATAACAGTAATCTCTGAACCCGGCTTTAAAGCAATCTCAGTAGTTTCAGATCCCATAAGAGATACCATCTCTTCATTAACAATCTTGATAACCATCTGACCAGGTGTAAGGCTTGACATAACATCCTGTCCGATTGCTCTTTCTTCTACAGACTTGATAAACTGCTTAACAACCTTAAAGTTAACATCAGCTTCAAGTAAGGCAAGCTTAACTTCCTTAAGAGCAGCCTTTACATCAGCTTCTGATAAACGGCCTTTACCACGAAGATTCTTAAAAATATTCTGCAATTTCTCTGATAAATTATCAAATGCCATAAATATCTCTCCTTAAAATTCTTCAAGAATCTCATTGGATAACTTCTTAATTTCATGAATATCAGATATATTCTGACTTTCCATGTAATCATCAACTAATGAATCAATCTTAGATACCTTTTCCTTAGTTTCAAGGAATTTCTGTATAAGATGAAGCTTAGCCTCATATCCATCAAGCGTCTTCGTAACTCTCTTAATCAGATCATGTACTCCCTGTCTTGATATGCCATATTCATCGGCAATCTCGCTGAGAGACAAATCGTTGTAAATAGCATCTTCATATATCTTCTTCTGATGGTCATTAAGTAATTCTCCATAAAAATCATATAAAAGATTCTGTTCAACAATTCTTTCCATAATACCTGCCAAAAAATAATATCTTATAAGTCTTATTAACTCATAAGCCTTGAGTATAATATCAGAAATAAAAATAAGTGTCAAGCATTTTTACTTGACACTTATAACAATTTTAAAAAAATCAGCTTTCAAGCTTCTTTTCCCTCTCATTAGGTGGATATTCAGCTTCATATTCAGCACTTAAATTTTCCATGCCGTTGATTTCAAGTCTCTTAAATACCCATTTCTTAATAAGATGATATATAACCGCAAATATAGGAACACCAAGAAGCATTCCTGCAAATCCCCATATATCACCAAATAACAGGATTGCAAACAGTACCCAGAAGCTTGATATTCCGGTAGTATTTCCAAGAATCTTCGGTCCGATAATATTACCGTCAATCTGCTGTAATATAAAATTAAATATTACAAAGAACAGACACTGTGCAGGATTAACAATAAGACATAATAAAGCACCTATAAACCATGCTATGTACCAGCCAAAGAAAGGAATAACATTAAATATTCCAACAATAAATGCAATAAGAATTTCGCTCATCATTTCTTTTCCGGGATTACATAATGTAAATATCTTAAGCCCTATAAAGCACACAAGCGCTATCACAAGTGCATCAAGAATTTTGCCATTGACAAATCCACTGAATACCTTGTCAGTATATTTAATCTCTTCCATTACACTGTCAGCACGTTCCTTCTTGAAAATGCTATAAACAACCATTTCTCCCTGTTTAGCAAGTTTCTTTCTTGCTGTAAGAAGATACGCTGCAACAATAAAGCCAATAAGAACATTAAAAAGAACAACAATTACGTTGACAACCCCTGTTGAAACTCCTGTTGCAATTCCTTGAGCATATCCAAGAAATTCATTTCCAAGCCAGTCATTAATAAATGTGTAGATTTTATCAATGATATCCTCTGAATACTTCATAAGCGTTTCATTCTCATTAAGAAACTTCTGTACGAAATCAATAACCTTATTGACATTGTCAGGTATTATCTGTATAAGCCTTACAACACTGTTTACAAGATTAGGAATAATAACAATAATCATAAAATATATAAAAAGAATTGCTATAAGCAGTCCGGTAAATACGCTGAGATTATTAGACAGACTTTTCTTTTTCTTTTCATTTTTGACAAACCTGAATGCTTTATTATATAAGCTGTCAAATAAGTTACATATAGGACATATTACATAAGCCAGCGCTCCTCCGATTATAAAAGGCATCAGCGTTCTGCATATATGTGAAAATGTCTTATGGATTGCATCTATACGGAACAATGCAAAAAACAGTAATAGGGACAGCGCCGCTGCCCCAAATAATGCCATTGTAACTCCTGCATATCTTTTGAAAGAATATTTTTTCATAATTTCCCTCTGCCGCAGATAGTGATTAAATGTTTACCTTAACGATTCTAGGTCTTAAGCCTGCTGCTTCAAGCTTGTCTACAATCTCATCCTTGTGTTCATGTCCGAAAGCTTCAATTGTGATTCTAAGTTCAACAGTTGCTTTTCTGTTAATGCTTACAAACTGGTTATGCTCAAGCTTGATTACATTACCATTAGCCTCTGCAATAATAGAAGCAACTCTTACAAGTTCACCCGGCTTATCAGGAAGAAGTACTGAAACAGTGAAGATTCTGCTTCTCTGTACAAGTCCCTGCTGAACAACAGATGACATTGTAATAACATCCATATTACCGCCTGAAAGAATAGAAACAATCTTCTTATCCTTTACATCAAGCTGCTTTAAAGCTGCAACTGTAAGAAGACCTGAATTCTCAACGATCATCTTATGATTCTCTACCATATCAAGGAATGCAACGATAAGGTCTTCATCCGGAACTGTGATGATGTCATCAAGGTTCTTCTGAAGATATGGAAATAACTTGCTTCCCGGAGTCTTAACAGCTGTACCGTCTGCAATTGTACTTACAGTTGGAAGTGTAACAACCTTTCCTGCTTTGATTGATTCCTGAAGGCAGTTAGCACCGGCAGGCTCAACACCGATAACCTTGATATTAGGATTAAGAAGCTTTGCAAGTGTAGATACACCTGTTGCAAGTCCGCCGCCACCGATAGGAACAAGAATATAATCAACAGTTGGAAGCTCTTTAATAATCTCCATTGCGATAGAACCCTGACCTGTTGCAACATCTAAATCATCAAATGGATGAACAAATGTAAGACCTTTTTCCTCAGCAAGCTTCATTGCATACTCACATGCTTCATCATATACATTACCGTAAAGGATAACCTCTGCGCCATATCCTTTAGTTCTGTTTACCTTGATAAGTGGTGTTGTTGTTGGCATAACAACTGTTGCCTTAACACCATATTTCTTGGCTGCAAATGCAACACCCTGTGCATGGTTTCCGGCAGAAGCTGTAATAAGTCCCTTCTGTCTTGCTTCTTCTGACATAGTACTAATCTTGTAATATGCACCTCTTACCTTGTAAGCACCTGTGTACTGCATATTCTCTGGCTTAAGATATACTCTGTTCCCAGTCTGGTTGCTGAAATACTCACTGTATACCAGATTAGTAGGAAGTGTCGCTTCCTTAACCTTCTCAGCAGCTTCTTCGAAACTTTTCAATGTTAATTCTTCCATTACCCTTAATCTCCCATCTTAATTCATAAACTTCTTAAACTTCATCAGTACCATTATCTACATCAAACAATGCGTTAACAAATGTGTCTGAATCAAATTTCTGTAAATCTTCAACTTTCTCACCAACTCCAATATATTTAACAGGAATACCAAATTCTGCCTGTATAGCAACGGCAATTCCCCCTTTGGCAGTTCCATCCATCTTAGTAAGAATAATACCTGTGATATTAGTCACATCATTAAATTCCCTGAGCTGAGAAAGCGCATTCTGACCAGTAGTTGCATCAAGAACGATAAGATTTTCCCTGTATGCTTCAGAATACTCTCTTTCTATAACTCTGTCAATCTTACGAAGCTCTTCCATAAGATTCTTCTTATTCTGAAGACGGCCGGCTGTATCACACAAAAGGACATCAGCCTTTCTTGCCTTGCAGGCAGCAATCGAATCATATATAACAGCCGCAGGATCAGAACCCTCGCTCTGTGCAATAATATCTGCACCTGTTCTGTTAGACCATTCTGTAAGCTGTTCTATAGCTGCAGCCCTGAAAGTATCAGCAGCAGCCATAATAACCTTCTTGTTCTGTGCTTTAAGAAGTCCGGCAAGCTTGCCTACAGATGTAGTCTTTCCTACTCCATTAACACCAATAAGCATAACTATGGACTTGCGGTTCTCGAATTCATATGCATTCTCACCAAGATCCATTTTTTCTTTGATACTGTCAATAAGAAGCTGTTTGCAGTCAGCAGGATTCTTAATCTTATTTTCTTTAACCTTAGCTTTAAGATCATCAAGAATTTCCTCAGTTGCAACAACGCCTATATCACCCATAATAAGAGTTTCTTCAAGCTCATCATAGAAATCATCATCAATTGATGAAAATCCTGAGAAAACAGAATCTATTCCTGAAACAATATTGTCTCTGGTCTTGGTCAATCCTTCTTTTAACTTACTAAAAAATCCCATATTTACTCCTTCTTCTTATCAAGGTCATTAGCTATAAGGTCCACGGAAACGAGTGCAGAAACACCCTTTTCCTGCATGGTTATACCATACAGTCTGTCAGCCGCAGCCATTGTTCCTCGTCTGTGAGTGATAACAATAAACTGTGTATGCTTTGTAAGCTTGTGAAGATAATTAGCATATCTTCCTACATTAGAATCATCAAGTGCGGCCTCAATTTCATCAAGCAGACAGAATGGTGAAGGTTTAAGGTTCTGGATTGCAAAAAGAAGTGCGATTGCAGTAAGTGCCTTTTCACCACCGGATAACTGCATCATGTTCTGAAGCTTCTTTCCTGGTGGCTGTGAAATAATAACAATTCCTGCCTCAAGAATATCTTCACCTTCAACAAGCTCTATTGTGCCTCGTCCGCCACCGAACAATTCCTTGAATACCTTATCGAATTCAACCTTAATTTCCTCAAACTTCTCTTTAAACTGAATTCTCATACCATTATCAAGCTCATCAATAACCAGTACAAGAGCCTCTTCAGCTTTAAGCATATCATCATGCTGTGTCTTTAAGAAGTTGTATCGTTCGCTTACTTCCTTATATTCTTCAATAGCATTGACATTAACAACACCAAGCTTTTTAATATTGGCTTTCAGAATGTTAATCTGCTTCTTAATATCAGATATATCAGTAAGCTCTTCACTTCTTAATTCAGCAGCATAGCTGTATGTAAGCTCATATTCATTCCACATGTAATCTACTATAGAGTCATTCTCTTCTTCCAACTTTTCCTGCTGGTTATGCAGACGCATGCTTTCTTTTTCAAGAAGAACAATCTGTTCATTAATCTTTTCACGTTTATCAAAGAATGTTTTATGGCTTGCATTAATAATATCTCTATCCTTGCGGAGAGCTGTAATCTTAGTATTGCAGTCTTCTATCTGATTCTTAGCTTTATGAATATCACTTCTTAACTTTTCAATCTGAGCGTTCTTATCTTCAACTTCTGATGATAAAGCTGCTTTCCGCTGTCTTATATCAGTTTCTTCTGATTCAAGAGCAGCAATTTCAGAATTGATTCTTGTAATGTTCTCCTGAATAAATGCTGTCTTCTGTTCTACAGAACTAAATCTTATCTTAAGATTCTCAATATCATCATTAGCTTTATCAAGTTCAGCCTTCTTAACTTCGAGCTGCATATTAAGATTTTCAATTTCTTTTCTTGAACTTTCATTCTGTATTTCAAGAGCACTTAAGCTTCCGCTTACCTGAGTCTTGTTTTCATCAATCTCTTTAATCTGTCTGTCAATATCAGTAGTTTCAGCTTTATCCCTATCATATATAATTCTGATTTCAGATAACTTCTGCTTTGCCTGATTAAGATTCATCTGCTCTGTATTAACAGCTAAAGATGCTTCTCTATTAGCCTTATTATCTGCATCAATAAGTTCTCTTATAGATGCAATCTTTGCCCTGTTATCTGCAATCTTTGCTTTAATCTCAGTTGATGACTTGCTGAGTTCTGACACAGATTTTTTAAGTTCTTCAATCTCTCTTCTCCTGCCAAGAAGATTGCTTGAATTCTTAAATGCACCACCGGTCATAGAACCACCCGGATTGAGTTGTTCACCCTCAAGAGTTACAATCCTTAAACTGTACTTGTATTTCTTGGCAATAAGGAGCGCATTATCAATATTATCAACAACAAGAATCCTTCCAAGAAGATACCTGGCTAAATTCTCATATTCAAAAGAAACTCTTACAAGATTGCTTGCAATTCCGATAACACCATTTTCCTTAATACATGGCTCTTTCTCAAGAGTATTTCTTCCTGATATTGCATTAAGAGGTAAAAATGTAGCTCGTCCAAGCTTATTCTGCTTAAGATATGCAATCAGCTCCTTGGCAGTAGATTCCTTATCAGTAACGATATTCTGTATTGTTCCGCCTAAGGCTGTCTCAATGGCTGTCTCATACTTTCTTTCAACCTTAACAATATCTGCAATAACACCAAGAATTCCCGGATTGCTGTCCTTTAATTCCATAATCTTACGGATACTGTTGCCATAACCGTCATATCTTTCCGTAATATTAATGAGAGATTCTAGTCTTGATTTTTCTCTGTGATAATTCTGTACAATCTTATCATGCTGTGCATTAAGGTCAGCATTTTCGTTCTTAATAGCCGTAACTTCATCATTATTGACTGCAATTCTTTCAGCTATTTCTAAAGCATTTTTCTGTGCAGCTTCTAATCTTGCACTGATATCATTAATCTTAATGTTCTGTTCAGCTTCATCACTCTTGTCTTTAATAAGACGGCTGTTAAGCTCAGCCTTTCTTATATTAAGCTGTTCAAGCATAGTTGCAAACTTCTGATTCTCAGCATTAATAGATGACTTGGCATTAAGTCTGTCGTAGATATCATTCTGACGGCTCTCAATCTGGTCTGACACTCCGTCAATATCCTGCTTAATAACATCAGCAGCTTCCTGCTTTGCTTTAAGATTATTCTCAAATTCATCTACAGATGTAGAAAGCTCCTCAAGCTGTTTCTTAAAATCAGCCACATTTTCCTGCTTTGCAGCTTTATCTTTATCAATAGCTGTAATTCTGTCACTGTAATGCTTTTCATTATCAGTAAATCTGTTAATCTGTTCTGTGATAACATTAATCTCACCGTTAAGACGCTGGCTTTCAAGCTCAGTGTTTGATAAAAGTGAATTAACATTCTCAATATCAGAATTAACCTTAGACAACTGTTCCTCAGCTTCTTCATATTCAGCCTTGGTACTTTCATACTCAGCTCTTGAATTAGCAAGGTCATTATCAGCTATGCCAATCTTTCCTGTCAGTTCTTCAAGGTCTTTACTTATCCTGTCTGATTCCAAAAGAAATGCATTAACATCATATTTCTTTAAATCAGCCTTATAATCAAGATATTCCTTGGCTTTTTCAGACTGAACCTGTAATGGTCCGACCTGCTTTTCAAGTTCTGATAATATGTCATTAACACGGACAAGATTAGCACGCTCATTCTCAAGCTTCTTGATAGCGGTTGCTTTTCTTCTCTTGAACTTAACAATTCCAGCAGCTTCATCAAAAAGCTCTCGCCTTTCATCAGGCTTTCCGGAAAGAATCTTATCAATCTGACCCTGTCCGATAATAGAATATCCTTCTTTACCGATACCAGTATCATAAAACATTTCTGTTACATCCTTAAGACGGCATGAATTACCGTTGATAAGATACTCACTTTCGCCTGAACGGTACACTCTTCTTGAAACTGTAACCTCATCATAATCAACCGGAAGTGCATGGTCGCTGTTATCAAGCGTTATTGATACAAATGCGAAGCCAACCGGCTTTCTGTTCTCAGTTCCTGCAAAAATAACATCCTCCATTTTGGAACCACGGAGCTGCTTGGCGCTCTGTTCACCTAAAACCCAGCGCACAGCATCGGCAACATTACTTTTACCGGAACCATTAGGTCCTACAATACCTGTAATACCATTGTGAAAGTCAAATACTATCTTATTAGCAAATGACTTAAATCCCTGTACTTCTATACTTTTTAAATACATAACCCCTCACTTATTATTTCTTATCAGAGTTTATATCGTAGCCCTTGTTTTTAAGCTCGATAAGTGCAGCATACGCTGCATTCTGAGATGCTGATTTCTTAGTATGGCCTGTTCCTTTAATATTAAAAAGCCCGTCAACTACAGCAGCTACAACGAATTGTTTGTTATGTTCAGGACCTTCTTCACCGATGAATTCATAATCAACTTCTTTTCCAAGTCCCTGAATAACTTCCTGTAATATAGTCTTGCTATCAAAAAAGAGTTTCTTATTGTCAAGGTCATTAAGAATGAACTTATTAACAAATTCTTTTGCATTAGCAAAACCACCATCAAGATAGATGGCTCCTATAACAGCTTCACAGGCATCTGATACGATAGAATCCCTGCTTCTTCCTCCGGTAAGCTCTTCTCCTTTACCGAGTCTTATAAATGTATCAAGCTTAATAGCTCTTGCACATAAAGCAAGTGTAGGCTCACATACAATGCTGGCACGAAGTCTTGTCATCTTTCCTTCAGCCATCTCAGCGTGATTCTTATATATATAATCACTTGATGAAAGTTCAAGAACAGCATCACCTAAAAATTCCATTCTTTCATTATCACAGCAATTTCCTTTTTTCTGCTCATTGGCATAAGAACTGTGAGTAAGAGCAACTTCAAGTAGACTTATATCTTTGAAATCATAACCAATAGTCTGCATAAACACAGATAAATTTTTATTATGCATAATACACCTTTCTGCGAACTTTTGAAAACAAGAGCATAAGGAACAAATTATGCAAGAATATTTGCTCCTTATGCTCTTAGTTTTCATCACAATCTGTATGGTTTATTTATTAGTTGCGTTCTGTATCTGAACTACTGCATCATTAACTGTTACAATTGATTCTGCTGCATCATCAGGAATCTGGATATCAAATTCGTCTTCAATTCCCATGATAATCTGGAATACATCTAATGAATCAGCTCCGAGATCGTCAACAAATGTTGTCTCAGGAGTAATCTTCTCTTTATCAATGTTAAGTACATCTGCAATAATATTCTGTAACTTTTCGAATTCCATAATGCCTATCCTTTCAAATATTTAATTATGCTGCTCAGGAATCTGACCGAGCGCCTCAATGATTTTATCATTTATATTCATTTTTGTAAATGTTACACACTGAATTAATGAATTCTTAACCTCTTTAGCTTTGGCATTGCCATGAGTCTTTACAACAAGACCGTTAAGACCGATAAGAGGAGCTCCTCCATGTTCTGAAGCATCCATTGACTTGAGCTGTGTCTTTAATACTTTCTTAATAAGAAGTGCTCCAATCTTAGTCTTTAAAGATGACATCATAACACCCTTAATCTTGCCAAGTATCATCTTGGCTTCACCTTCGTAAAGCTTTAAGATACAGTTCCCAACAAATGCATCGCATACAATGATGTCTGCATAGCTGTTAGGAATCTCTCTTGCTTCAATACTTCCTATAAAGTTAATGTTAGGACACTCTTTAAGCATTGGATATGTTTCTTTGACAAGTGAATTTCCCTTTTCTTCCTCAAGTCCGACATTGACAATTGCAACTCTTGGATTCTTAATTCCAACAACATTCTCCATATATATAGAACCCATAACAGCCCACTGTACAAGCATAGTTGCTCTTGCATCTACATTAGCACCACTGTCAACAAGCAGTGAAACACCATCCTTAGTAGGGATAAGTGCTGCCATTGGTGGTCTGTCAACACCGCGGAGTCTTCCAACGATAGTCTGACCACCAACAAGGATTGCTCCTGAGCTTCCGGCAGATACGAATGCATCAGCTTCTTTATTCTTAACCATATACATTGCTTTAACCAAAGATGACTCTTTCTTTCTTCTTATAGCCATAACAGGAGGTTCACCTGTTTCAATTACATCATCTGCATTGACAATTTCTATTCTTGATGAATCATACTGCTGTCCTTCAAGACATTCTTTAATCTTATCTTCTTTACCTACAAGATATACAAAGCAGTCATTATCAGCAGCAACAGCCTGTACTGCTCCTTTGACAATCTCTGCTGGTGCGTTATCTCCGCCCATAGCATCAAGTGCGATTTTAACCATAAATCAAACTCCATTTCATATTAATTCATTAAATACTATCATAAAATATACTACGAATATCAAATTAACGCAATATTAAGCATTCATAAACAGCCCGTTAAGATACTCTGTAATCTGAACTCTTATGTCATCATAATCAGACGGATGCATCATATAACCATATGCAACAATCGAATCCTTGTCATAATATATATCCAGATTAAACCACCATGCAATATCTGTAGTTATCTCATCATCAGTTTTATTGTAATCCTTATAAGAAGCAATGTTGGTTTCGTGTAAAAGATAATAAAAGAAAGCATTTGCATTATTATCAGATATCACCTTAGTTCCATTAACATGTGCATTCTGACCGCCAATAGTTAACTGCCAGCTTCCATCTGCACTCTGCTTAAGGCTGTAGCTTAACGATAATACATTATCTGCATAATCAGTATAATTAAAACTTAAGCCTTTACCATAAGTATCATCAATCTGTGCCTGTGTCTCCTGCGTTTCTGTTGAATCTGCGGCTGTGCTTTTTGCACCGCAGCCCTGTATCGGAATTATACATAATATTAATACAAGTATACATGTGAATATTTTATTTAATTTCATAACCAGAAACCTTTCCTTTACCAAAATCCCACATAGTATAACACATTTTTTCATAAAATAAAACAAGCTGCCCCAAAAGGGACAGCCTGTCAAATTACATCTTAATAATTAGTCAACAGAGATGATTTCTTTCTTGTTGTAAGAACCACAAGACTTGCATACTCTATGAGGCATCATTAAAGCGCCACACTTTGAGCACTTTACAAGATTTGGAGCAGCCATCTTCCAGTTTGCTCTTCTCTTATCTCTTCTTGCCTTTGAAGATTTATTCTTTGGACAAATTGACATATGTTACACCTCCTTAAAATTCTTTAAAATATCTTTGAAAACAGACATTCTTGGATCCAGGGACTCTCGGTCACAGCCACACTCTGAGATATTCAGGTTGTGTCCGCATATAGAACATAGCCCCTTGCAATCAGGGGTACATAATGTCTTACCCGGCATGGATATCAGTATTTCGCCGAAAACTAATCTGTCCACGTCGAGTTCGTATCCACCAATATAGTCTTTTTCTTCCTTTGCTTCTTCCCCGGCAGCATTGTCTGAGAAATCAACGATTTCATCAACACTGTACTCTACTTTCGTAGGAACAGACTCTAAACATCTGTCACATGGAATATCAAGAACAACAAAGCTCTCTGCTTTAATCTCAAGCTTATTCTTACCAATTCTGGTAATGCTTAATTCAAACTCTGGCTTCTCAAGTATACTATACTTAGCGATTCCAGTGTCAAAGCTTTCTGATTCAATTGAAACCTTTTCTATTCTTTCATCCTGTGAACCGGATAAAAGCTCTCTTAAATCAATTAGCATAATTGTCTCCAATTCATACTATTATGCATAGGAAAATCATGCGCTAATCCACACCTTGTCAATTATACGCATGCTCCCTGTCTTTGTCAACAACAAATTCACTTAAATTCAATATTTTTCGCGAATATGCCAATTATTTTACTAATGCTAATGTTTCTCTTGCAATTGCAAGCTCTTCATTAGTAGGAATTACGCAAAGCTTAACCTTAGACTCTGGTGTAGAGATAATTCCTTCTACTCCACAAGCCTTCTCGCTTGCAGCTTCATCAAGTTCAACACCAAGGTATCCAAGATATTTAGCTACCATTGGACGAAGCCATGCAGCATTCTCACCAACACCAGCTGTAAATGTAATGGCATCAACACCGTTCATAGCTGCTGTGTAAGCACCAATATACTTAGCTACTCTGTAAGCATAAGCTTCAAGTGTAACCTTAGCAATCTCATTGCCATCATTAGCTGCAGCGTTAAGATCTCTGAAATCGCTTGAGATTCCGCCTGACATACCAAGTACACCAGACTTCTTGTTAAGGATATTGAGCATCTCGCTTATTGTAAGATTCTCATGGTTGCATAAGAACTCTAAGATAGCTGGATCAAGGTCACCAGAACGAGTTCCCATGATAAGTCCTTCAAGTGGAGTAAGACCCATAGAAGTATCTACACACTTTCCACCGATAGAAGCTGAGATTGAAGCACCGTTACCAAGGTGGCAAACGATAACCTTAGCTGTCTTAGGATCAAGGTTAGCAAACTTGATTGTTTCCTTAGATACGAAGCTGTGGCTTGTTCCGTGGAAACCGTATCTTCTTACACCGTACTTCTCATAGTATTCACGAGGAATAGCATAGAGGTAAGCCTTTGGCTCCATTGTTCCACCAAATGCTGTATCCCATACAGCTACATTTGGCTTGCCTGGCATAGCTGCCTCAACGGCTTCAATACCGATAAGGTTAGCTGGGTTATGTAAAGGGCCAAGGTCGAAGCACTCTCTTACAACCTTCTTAACATCCTCTGTTACAAGACAAGACTCGATATACTTCTCACCTGCGTGAAGTACTCTGTGTCCTACTGCTGCAATCTCATCTGTAGACTTGATTACGCCGTGCTCAGCATCCTGAAGAGCATCAAGAACAAGCTTAACCGCAATGTTGTGATCCTTCATAGGAGTTTCAACAACATACTTATCCTTTCCTGTTGGCTTATGTGTAAGAACAGAACCTTCAATACCGATTCTCTCTACAAGACCTTTTGCGATTACGCTCTCATCATCCATGTTAATAAGCTGATACTTAAGAGATGAGCTTCCACAGTTTAATACTAAAATATTCATTACAAAAATTCTCCTTAAAAATGTTAATTATGCATTCTGAGCCTGAACTGCTGTCATAGCTACTACACCAACGATATCGTCAGCAAAGCATCCTCTTGAAAGATCGTTAACTGGCATAGAAAGTCCCTGAAGAACAGGACCATAAGCTCCAGCCTTAGCAAGTCTCTGAACAAGCTTATAACCAATGTTACCAGCTTCAAGGTTAGGGAATACAAGTGTATTAGCCTTACCAGCTACTGGGCTCTCAGGTGCCTTAAGTGCAGCAACTTCTGGAACTAAAGCAGCATCTAACTGAAGCTCACCATCAACAGTGATATCTGGGTACTTCTCTTTTGCAATCTTAACAGCATCAGCAACCATAGTTACTCTGTCATGCTTAGCACTTCCGTATGAAGAGAAGCTAAGCATAGCAACCTTAGCGTCCTTTCCTACAAAGCTCTTGAATGAATCTGAAGAAAGCTTAGCAACCTCAGCAAGCTTCTCTGAATCATAATCTGGGCTTACAGCACAGTCAGCGAATACAAAAAGACCGTTCTCACCGAATTCGCAGTCTGGAACTTCCATAAGGAAGAAACCTGAAACTGAGCTGATACCTGGCTTAGTCTTTAATAACTGAAGAGCTGGACGGATTGTGTTACCTGTTGAGTGGCACGCACCAGATACTGCTCCATCAGCATCTCCACATTTACACATAAGGCATGCATAGTACATATAATCCTTTTCCATCTGTTCCTTAGCCATCTCAGGTGTAACACCCTTCTTGCTTCTTAACTCAACGAATTTATCAATATACTTCTGCTTATTAGGATCGTTAAATGGATCTACGATTGTGGCGCCAGAAATGTCATAGCCCTTACCATACTTCTCGATCTCTTCAGGAGTACCAATGATAACTAAATTAGCAATGCCTTCCTTTAAAATCTTCTCAGCAGCTTCATAAGTTCTCTTATCCATAGACTCTGGTAATACGATAGTCTTCTTGTCTGCCTTTGCTCTTTCTTTAATTGTGTCAATAAATGCCATGATTAATGACTCCTCCTTATAAAAAAGTAAATTTTCAGTAAACATACTGAACTCTGACAAAAATTATATACCAATTTTTAGTCGAAAACAAGGTCGTCTAGCACTTAAAAATGTTTTAAAAACGATACATTGACTAAATTCAGCAATATTTTTGACATAAATGTACGATTTCAGTAAAATATAATAAAAACATAAAGGAGACACTACATGAAAGCATGCGGAATTGTTGCAGAATATAACCCATTACATACAGGACATGTATATCAGATGAATAAAGCAAGACAGATTTCGCAGGCTGACTGTATTATCGTTGTGATGAGCGGTAATTTTGTGCAGCGTGGTGAACCGGCAGTAATTGATAAATATGCAAGAACAAGGGCTGCATTAAAAACAGGTGCAGATATTGTCGTTGAACTTCCTGTTTACTATGCATTATCAAGTGCAGAAAATTTTGCAAAAGGTGCTGTTCTAATACTTAATGAGATGAAAGCTGATTCAATATGCTTTGGCGCTGAGACTGATAATGCAGATAGTCTGACAAAGATAAGTCGTACTATAATATCAGAATCGCCTGAATATAAATCAATTCTTAACAAAGCTCTTGCAGGCGGTCTCTCATACCCTGCTGCAAGGCAGGCTGCCCTTTGGGAATATCTGCCGGAATGTAAAGACATAATTACAGGCTCTAACAACATACTTGCAATTGAATATATAAAAGCCATTCTCAGCAACGAATTAAACATGGCATATTATCCAGTACTCCGTGAAGGTGCAGGTTACAATGACGATACAGATAACGCAGAGTATGCAAGCGCATTCGGCATAAGAAAAATGCTTATGTCAGACGAAGCAGATAAGTTAAAAACATATCTTACTTCCGATATGCTTGAAGAAATCAACAATTCTAAGAACTGCCCTGTATTCCTTGATGATTTCAGCAGTATATTTAATCACAAAATGCTTTTTCTTAAACAGCAGTGCAATATTAATCATACAGACTTTTCTGAAAAACTTTCTGAATATGAGGATATAAGACCTGACCTTGCAAACAGATTTACAGCTGTATTTACAGGAAGAGACACCATCTCAGAATTCGCCATGAAAGTTAAATCAAAAAATATAGTTTATTCAAGAATATGCCGCTGTATTTACAGGAAGAGACACCATCTCAGAATTCGCCATGAAAGTTAAATCAAAAAATATAGTTTATTCAAGAATATGCCGCTGTATTATGCATATAATTCTTGAAATTAAAAAAACAATGTCCGATTTATACAATGATATACCTTATATAAGATTACTTGGATTTAATAAAACCGGCCAGCAGTATCTTGGAAGTATTAAGAAAGAACTTGATGTACCATTCATTACCAAGACTGCTGATTATAAGAATGAACTTTCATTTGAACTTGCATGTTCTGATATGTATTCGCAGGCAGTATTTGAAAAGTACGGATATTTAATGAAGAATGAATTACAACAGAATATTATCCGTATATAAAAAAGCACCGGCTGAACCATTAATCTGATTCAGTCTGTGCATTTTTTATCTTAATTCTTAATTAGTTCTTAAAGCTGTGGATTGGTGCAGGAATTCTTCCCTGTCTGTTCACGAATGCAGAACAGTCAAATTTATTAACCGGCATAATAGGTGCATAACCTAAGAGTCCGCCGAATTCAACTGTCTCGCCAACGCCCTTTCCTACAACAGGAATAACTCTTACTGCTGTTGTCTTCTGGTTTACCATACCAATAGCTGCTTCATCAGCAATAATTCCAGAAATTGTTGTTGCAGGTGTATCTCCCGGAATAGCTATCATATCAAGACCAACTGAGCATACACATGTCATAGCTTCAAGCTTTTCAATTGTAAGTGAACCTTCATTAACCGCGTCAATCATTCCCTGATCTTCTGATACAGGAATGAATGCTCCACTAAGTCCGCCTACATAAGAAGATGCCATAACACCGCCCTTCTTAACCTGATCATTAAGCATTGCAAGTGCAGCTGTAGTACCAGGTGCTCCGGCTCTCTCAAGTCCGATTTCTTCAAGAATCTCTGCTACTGAATCTCCAACAGCAGGAGTTGGTGCAAGTGAAAGGTCAATAATACCAAAAGGAACACCGAGTCTCTTAGAAGCCTCCTGTGCAACAAGCTGTCCAACTCTTGTAATCTTAAATGCTGTCTTTTTGATAGTCTCGCAGAGAACCTCAAAGCTCTTTCCTCTTACGCTCTCAAGTGCATACTTAACAACACCAGGACCACTGACACCAACATTTATAATAGCGTCATCTTCTGTTACGCCGTGGAATGCACCAGCCATGAATGGATTGTCATCAGGAGCGTTGCATAATACAACAAGCTTTGCACATCCTAAAGAATCCTTGTCCTTAGTAAGCTCTGCTGTCTCTTTAACTATCTCGCCCATAAGTCTTACTGCATCCATGTTAATACCAGTCTTTGTTGAACCAACATTAACAGAACTGCATATAAGCTCTGTCTGTGCAAGTGCCTGTGGAATTGATCTTATTAAAAGTTCATCACTCTTAGTCATACCCTTAGATACAACTGCTGAATAACCACCAATGAAATTAACACCAACAGTATGAGCCGCCTTATCAAGAGTTTTCGCAATAGTAACATAATCCTCAGGTGTCTTACATGCAGAAGAACCAACAAGAGAAATAGGTGTAATTGATATTCTCTTATTAACAATAGGAACACCGAATTCCTTTGCAATCTCTTCTCCGGTTGAAACTAAATCCTTAGCAAGAGTTGTGATTTTGTTATATATTTCTCATTTACCTCAGCTAAATCAGGACCGGCACAGTCAAGAAGATTAATACCCATAGTAATAGTTCTTACATCAAGGTTCTCTTTCTCGACCATTTTGTTAGTCTCTGTAACTTCCATAATATTAATCATAGTATTTAAGTCTCCTCACTTTCTTAGATACGGTGCATCATGTCAAATATTTCTTCACGCTGGCATTTAATTACAACACCAATATCTTCGCCAAGCTTATTAAGATCTTCATTAACATTGTCAAAATTCTTTGTAGAACCAGACATGTCAACAATCATCATCATATTAAAATATCCTGAAACAATAGTCTGTGAGATATCAAGGATATTAACCTTTGTATCAGCAAGATAAGTACATACTCTGGCAATAATACCAACAGTATCTTTTCCTACAACAGTAATTACACATTTTTTCATAGCTTTCCTCTTTCTGCACCTTGTAAGCGCCTGTTATATTTCGCAAATACCTGATAAAACATCACGCTTTGCAACCTCTATATCAAAATCCGAAGATTTGAATGAGTTATCTGACATATCAATTTCTAACTTCACCGTCTCATAAGCCAGTTTATCATAGTTATTCTCTTTGCTTAAATGACCAAGATATATTTTCTTAAGCTTATCATGAAGCAGGGAATTGACAAGCTGTCCAGATGTCTCATTAGACAGATGTCCTTTATTACCTAATATTCTTTTCTTAAGATAAAAAGGATAAGGACCAACCTGTAACATATTGATATCATGATTAGCCTCAACAAGCATAATATCAGATTCTGTCAGATTATCAACCACATAATCATCAAAATACCCTAAATCAGTTACAACCGATGCTTTTTTTATGCCATCTGCACATTTTTGAGTAAATGTATACGCAACCGGTTCGTTAGCATCATGTGATATACGAAATGGGTGGACTGTTACATCTCCAATTGAAATATCTTCATCCGCATTTATCTTATTAAATATGCCATCCGGAATATTCCCAAGTGATGAAATCTGTTCTATCCCCTCTATTGTACCAGACGTTGAATAGATTGGAATCCCATCTTTTCTTGATATAACACCAAGCCCTTTTGTATGGTCAATATGTTCATGTGTTACAAATATTGCATCAATATCTTTAAGACTTAAACCCGCCGTATTAAGCCCTTCTTCAATTCTTTTCCTGCTTATTCCGGCATCAAAAAGAATATGTGTGTCCTCCGTACCAAGGTAGATGCAGTTTCCACTGCTTCCACTGGCAATCGGCATCATTCTCATAATTATTTATCCTCCCAGCGAAGCTCTATAACATCACCATCATTAAGTGGCGATGAATAATCAGCACTACTTCCGTTATGTAAAAATACCAGATTGCCTCTGACAGTAGTAAGGTCAAATGAGTAGAACTGGAAAAGATCAACAACTATATAATCAGGCTTGCCTGATAAAACTACAGGCTGGCCATTAACTGTAATTGTTATACTAACAGACTGTCTTACCGGTTCCTGTGCTTCCTTATCATCAGTCTGCCCTGCTTTTTTCTCCGAAACAGCATCAGATGTATTATCAGAATCCGCAGCTTCAACAGTATTATCTGATTCATCATTTTCTTCTGCATCCTGCTGCTTTTCAACTGCCATAATATTTTCATTATATTCTTCTAATGAGGAAGTTTTTACTGTAAAGTTCTCATATACTCTTGTATTCTTATCTGCCGGTTCATTATTAACCATAACATTAAGTGTTTTATAATCAAGATCAAGGAACTCAAAAAGCTGTGCAACAGTATAGAAATTCTCCATACGGATTTTATCGCCATCATTAATATCATAGAACTCTGACTTTAACTCTCCATTGACATATGCAAATCTTGGGCAGACAATAGTTTTATCATTTACTATAAATGTTATCTGGGAATTAAACTCTTCAAGCTGTCCTATTGTTATGCTTGCTGGTTCTCCTACTGTAGATTCTTTTACAACTATTATATCATTCTGTTCTATCGGAGTATGAAGATTAGCCGGTCTTCCATTAAGCGTAACAACTGCGCCTTCCCCGGCACTTCCCCTTACAAGTCTTGATTTCCCATTAACAGTAAAGTTAATCTCTGCCCCTCTTCTTGGGAAAAGCTTTTCATTAGGGAATCCAATCTGCATAACAGCATCTACAACTGTAAGATTACTTGTATCGTATAGTTTAATTCGTTCTTTATTAACAGTAACAAATACAAAATTGTTCTTTTGCGTATAATAATTAGTGCATATACCGACAGGAGTTACATATAATGAATCCTTCTTGAAATTGTCAACCTGAAAATCAACTGATGTAAGTACTTCTTCACCTCTTACTGCTACTCTCTGGTGCGGTATTCCAAGACAATCAGCCACTCTTTCTGTATAACCTGGTATCTTGCCACCACCTCCGACAACAAACACAGCATTTACAGGCTTACCGCCATTAAGCTCAATAATCTTTTCTGCAACATCCTTTGCCATCGCATCCACAACATCAGCTGCTGCATTTCTTATTTCAAGTGCATCTACCTTCTGCGTAATACCCATGATATCTTTAAATGTTACAAGTCCTTTTTTCTTAGTACTTGCAGACATTTTAATCTTTTCAGCAGTATTAAAATCAACAAGGTAAGTTTTTGCGATACACTCTGTTATCTCATCACCTGCGCAAGGTATCATGCCATAAGCATTATACAGCCATCCTTTGTAAGACAGATATCTGATGTTCCTGCACCTACATCAACAAGCCCTATGTTAAGAAGCCTGTACTGCTCAGGAATTGCTATATTCATGGCTGCTATAGGCTCTAATGTAAGACTTGCAACATTAAGTCCGGCATATTCAACAGCTTCATAAAGTCCATCAACTACCTCTTCCGGCAAAAATGTAGCAATAAGTTCAACTGAAATCTTAGAAGCCTTATGCCCCTCAAGATTATTAATATCATAGCCGTTAAGCTGATATCTTATAGGGGTGTTTCCAACACAATAAAATCTTGCTTTATCTTCTTTTTCGTTAATCTTATTATGTGCATTCTCAACCGCCAGAAGATTAAGTGAATAGATATGTTCCTGCGTAACCCGTGTTTCCTCTTCAAATTCATACTCAGCAGACGAATTAATAGTTTTAAGAACTCGTCCAGCAGCAGCTATGCATACTTCTGAAAGTTCCCTTCCAAGCTGGTTTTCAAGAGAATTCTTAACTTTTCTGATTGTATCGCCAACTTTATAGATATCATGAATCTGACCATCAAGCATTGCTCTGGTCTCATGCTTCTGCTCAGCCATTGCAATAACCTTAAAACGGTTTCTTTCCATGTATCCAACAACACCGACAATACTTCTTGTTCCTATATCAAGACCAAAAACAAGGGTCTCTTTTCTTGACTGTGTATTATCCATACCCTACCTCTAGAATAAACAAATTATGTATAAATGTATCATATTCCAAGCATAATCTCAAGCTGGGCGCGTGTTTTTTCTATATCTGCGCCATTATCAATCACTTTATCTACATGCTTTCTGAACTCAGCATCAGATAGCTGGCTTTTAAATATGTCTGATATCTTTTCATCAGAATAGCCTCTTGAAGCAGCAAGTCTTTTTCTTCTCTCATCTTCCGAAACATATATATACCATATCTCATCCATGAATATATCATAGTGATCTTCAATAAGCAGTGCTGCCTCAACAAAACAGTAATCAACATCACCTGCTATCTTATGATTATTAATCTGATTAATAATCTCTTGTTTTACAAGAGGATGAATTATGCTGTTAAGAACGATTCTCTTATTAGGGTTCTTAAATATAATATCTGCGAGAAGAGGTCTGTTTATCTCTCCATTCTCTCCTACAATCTGCTCCCCGAATATATCAACGACCTTTTTAAATCCAATATTGCCTGATTGGTATATATTTCTTGCAACAAGGTCTGCCTGTATAATGTCGCAGGAACACATTTCTTTAAGGAGTGCAAGAACAGAAGATTTTCCTGCTCCCACACCACCTGTGATTCCAATAACTTTCATCAGTGTGCCTCCAGCCAGTCTTTTCCTTCCTTTAAATCTACCTCAAGAGGTACCTTAAGGCTTACTGCATTCTTCATTCCATCAAGCATAATCTGCTTTACAGTATCAACCTCATCCTCTGCCGTCTCAACAAGAAGCTCATCATGAACCTGCAATATGAGTCTTGACCTGAGATTATGCTCCTTAAGTGCATTATATACATTAATCATTGCCAGCTTGATAATATCAGCTGCAGTTCCCTGAATTGGTGCATTCATGGCAACTCTCTCTCCAAAAGAACGCTGCATGAAATTAGAAGATTTAATCTCAGGAATTTCTCTTCTTCTGTTATACATTGTAAGTGAATATCCTTTTTCTTTGGCATCACTTACGAGTCCGTCTATAAATGTCTTGATAGTCGGATAGCTTGCAAAATATCTTTCAATATATTCTTTAGCTTCTTTTCTTGAAATACTAAGATCCTGACTTAATCCAAATGAACTCATTCCATAGATAATGCCGAAATTAACCGCCTTTGCATTTCTTCTCTGTTCATCGGTAACTTCATCAAGAGGTACACCGAAAACCTGTGCCGCTGTTGCCCTGTGGATATCTGCTGATGAATTATATGCCTCAATAAGCTTCTCATCTCCTGACATATGTGCAAGGATTCTTAACTCAATCTGTGAATAATCGGCATCTAAGAATACAAAGCCTTCCTTTGGAACAAATACCTTTCTTATAGCCTTACCCATTTCCATTCTTATCGGAATATTCTGAAGATTAGGCTCTGTACTGCTAATTCTTCCTGTAGCAGTTATTGTCTGGTTAAATCTACCATGAATTCTTCCATCTTCTGCTATATACTGTGTAAGTCCGTCAGCATAGGTTGATTTAGCTTTGCTAACTGTCTGTATTCAAGAATCTTACTTACAACCGGATAATCAGGTGCAAGCTTTTCAAGAACATCTGCGGCTGTTGAATAACCACTCTTCGTCTTCTTTCCATTAGGCATTCCAAGCTTTTCAAAAAGTATTACACCAAGCTGCTTCGGTGAATTGATATTGAACTCTTCGCCTGCTGCTTTATATATCTCTTTCTCAAGTACCGAAATCTTAGTACCAAGTACCTTTGAATAATCAACAAGTGCCTGTTTATCAACACTTATGCCTTGCTGCTGCATTTCAAAAAGAACAAATATAAGAGGCATTTCTATAGTTTCAAAAAGTTCATACATATTCTCACTCTTTAACTGTTCTGTAATTTTATCAGCACATTTGTAATAAGCATATGATGAAAGGCATGCATACTTAATAAGATTATCTTCTGATTCATTTACTGCCTTCTTAAATGACAATTTACCCAGAAGTTCTGTTTTCGAAGGAAATGTTAATGATAAAAACTCTCTTCCAAGACTTTCATAATCATAACTTTCATTACTTGGATGAAGCAGATATGCCGCAATTGCAGTATCAATAAATGCTTTTTCTGAAACAAGTGGATATCCGCTTACCTTATCCTTTTCAAATATATCAAGATAATCTTTGATATTGGCAGATGCTATATTTCTGTCAGAAGCCTTACTTACAACATCTAATAAACGTTCTGTAAGATAACTTTCTGTTACAAAGCCTGACACCGGAATATAGTAAATTTCTGTATCAGAAAGTGTTATTCCAACTGCTGTCAGTTCATTTTCTCTTATAATTGAAAGTCCGATTTTTTCAATCCCATCTGCTATGTCAGCAGCTTTATTAAATACATTCTCAACCTCTGCAAAATCAGATATCTTCTTAAAATATTCATAACAGTCAGGGTCTTTTGCTGTAATATCTGTATTTTCGAACTTCTTCAGCATATTCTTAAAGTTGTATTTCTTAAAAAGTTCATAGGAATTCTCATTAAAGAAATCCCCTGTTTTCGCATTTTCAATATTATAATCAATCGGAACATCAATCTTAATCTCTGATAAGAACCTGCTCATCTTAATCTGCTCAATATTCACACTTATTGATGTTTTTGCCTTTGGTGGCTTCAACTCATCAAGATGTTCAAATACATTATCAAGATTATGATATTTCTGGATAATGGCTGATGCTGTCTTCGGACCTACTCCCGGTGCGCCCGGAATGTTATCAGATGTATCTCCCATAAGTGCCTTGACATCAATGAATTCAAGCGGAGTAACACCATATAATTCAATTACATCAGCAGGATAATAATCTTCAACTTCAGTAACACCTTTCTTAGTCTTTGGTATTCGTATCTTAATATGTTCATCAGCTAACTGAAGTAAATCCCTGTCTCCTGAAATAATAGATACGTCAATTCCTTTAGCTGCACTTTCCTTTGCAATAGTTCCAAGAATATCATCAGCTTCAAAACCTTCCTGTTCAACAACTGTGATATTCATAGCCTTAAGCAATTCCTTCATAAGCGGAACCTGCTGCTTCAACTCCGGCTGCATAGGTTTTCTTGTCCCTTTATAGCCGTCAAATGCTTTATGTCTGAAAGTCGGGGCAGACAAATCAAATGCTACCATAATATAATCAGGCTTTTCCTCATCAAGGAACTTAAAAAGAATATTGAGAAAGCCATACAACGCATTAGTATGTATGCCTTCTGCATTGGTAAGATCAGGCACTCCGTAAAATGCCCTGTTTAATATGCTGTGACCATCTATCAGAATAAGTTTTTCACTCATAACAATCTCCAATCTTTAAAAGAATTTTATAATAACAAGAAGCAAAGCTGTCAGCATCATAACAGCAGTAACAAATATATATCTTACTCTGGTAAAATGAGTCCATTGCCTTAAAAACAGGCATTTATCCTCACTGTCTTTAAGCTTCTGTTCAACCAGTCCCGTAAAATCAAATGCATCTAAATAATCGCTGTATTTGCTGTTTTCCATTTTCTTTTCATTGTCATCATCTAATCCATATGAAATTATATAATATATTTCCATCTCTTCACGGCAGTCAGCGCAGTTAAGAATATGATTTGTAAATGCTTCTTCATTCTTAAGCGACAGATTACCATGTTCAAAGCTTTCTATCCTGCACTGGATTTCCTTACAGTTATCCATAAACGCCTCCATAAAAGGATTATAATACAATACTAAAATAATATTCGAAATTTATTGTGTACGCAAGTATTCTTTACTTGATTTTTAAGTTTTATTATGATAAACTATCAAAGTCGCGCAGGTGTGGCGGAATGGCAGACGCAGCAGACTCAAAATCTGCCGGTGGCAACATCGTGCGGGTTCAAGTCCCGCCACCTGCATTAAAAAAGGAAGTTGCTTTTTGCAGCTTCCTTTTTCTTTTATAGAAAATTACGCCTTAAGGCAAATCAGTCACTTAATTAAAGTGAATTATAAAGTTCTTCATATTTCCTTGCTGAACTGTTCCAAGAGAAGTCTGTCTTCATGCCTCTGTCAACAATCTTATTCCACTCTCTCTTATGGTTGTAATATACATCCTTAGCATAATTGACAATTCCAAGCATCTCATGTGCATTATAATTAGCAAATGAGAATCCTGTTCCCTTACTCTCATATTCGTTATATGGTTCAACAGTATCCTTAAGACCACCTGTCTCTCTTACAATAGGAACTGTTCCATATCGAAGACTCATCAGCTGGGAAAGTCCACATGGTTCGAATAATGATGGCATAAGGAAAGCATCACATGCTGCATATACCTTATGTGACATATCTTCTGAATAATATATGTTAGCAGATACTCTGTCATTATATTTCCAGTCAAAATGTCTGAACATATTCTCATATCTTTCTTCACCAGTACCAAGAACAACAAACTGTACATCTTCTGCACAGAGCTGATCCATAACATAAGCAACAAGGTCAAGTCCCTTCTGATCTGTAAGTCTTGATACAAGACCAATCATAAACTTACCCTTATCCTCTGTAAGTCCCAGTTCCTTCTGAAGTGCAACTTTATTCTTCCACTTTTCTTTTCTGAAAGTTACCTGATTGTAATTATGAGGTATTCTCTTGTCAGTCTCCGGATTATACTCATCATAATCAATACCATTGACTATTCCTGATAAAACATTAGATCTTGCTCTCATAAGTCCATCAAGGTTCTCTCCATAGAATGGAGTCTTAATCTCTTCTGCATATGTCTCACTTACTGTTGTAACCCTATCAGCATATACAATACCACCCTTTAAGTAATTGGCATCATCATATGCTTCAAGCTTGTCTGATGTGAAATACTCATCAGGAAGACCTGTAATATCCTTAACTTTCTTAAGATCCCATATTCCCTGAAACTTAAGATTATGTATAGTCATAATAGACTTGATCCCCTGATAAAACTCACCCTGTGAAAATCTTTCTTTAAGATATACCGGAATAAGACCTGTCTGCCAGTCATTGCAATGAATTATGTCAGGTCTGAAGCCAAGTACTGGAAGTGCTGAAAGTGCAGCCTTGCTAAAGAATGCAAACTTTTCTATATCCTCATGAATCCAGCTATATGGCTATTGCCTCCAAAATAAAATTCATTATCAATAAAGTAAAATGTTACTCCATTCCATTCTAATTCAAATACACCTACATACTGCGTTCTCCATGCAAGGTCTATATAAAAATGTGTCTTATAAACCATCTTTTCACGATATTCCCATGGAATACATGTGTATTTAGGTATCATAACTCTTACATCAAACTTGGTCTTATCAAAATACTTAGGAAGCGAACCTGCAACATCAGCAAGTCCTCCTGTCTTAATAAATGGTACAGCCTCTGATGCAATTAACAATACATTCTTCATACATTAGTCCTCATTTCTTATTATTATTGAATCCCATACTCTTCACACACTCATAAAAAATAAGTGCAGTTCCTATAAAACTGCACTTATTATATCACATATATTCAAATATTACCAGTAACGTCTTATGGCAATTACACTCATGCCTATTGAATTAACGCCAACAAGTCTTACAGATCCACCAGGAACATTAGCATGAATCATCTGACCACCACCAACATATAAACCTACATGTCCAGGGAAACAAATTATATCACCTGGTTGTGCATTAGCTAGTCCATTGACCGCTACACCACCATAAGCCTGTGAACTTGATGATCTCGAAACACTTATTCCATACTGTCTGAACAGATAAGAAGTAAATCCTGAACAGTCAAAACCTGAAGGAGAACTTCCACCACTTACATAAGGAACTCCAAGAAGTGAATATGCAAGTGAAACAACACTGCTTGCAACTGATGAATTACCATTTGCAGTTGTAGTTATTGTACTACTCTGCTGTGTCTGATTAGTCCTAGTAACAGCTGCTGCAGCTGCCTGCTCTGCGGCTTTTTTTGCAGCAACTTCAGCTGCCTTCTTAACCGCAGCTTCAAGCTGGCCACTGACATCATCAGCCTTAGCCTGTGTTTCCTGAATAGTACTGTAAAGTAGAGCCTGCTTCTCAGTAAGCTGTGCTGAGCTTCATCAAGTTCCTTCTTGTCACTTTCAAGACCTTCCTTAAGTTCTTTTATCTCGTTAGCTGTATTCGCCATTTCATCAAGCTTGGTTCTGTCATAATTATATACTTCCTGCATATACACTGCTTTATTAAGCATTGTACTCATATCTGATGAAGTAAGAAATACCTCAGCTAAAGATACTGACTGATCCTCATACATATATTTAATACGGAGTTTCATATCTTCATATTGTGCAGCCTGAACCTTTTCTGCTTTTTCAAGTTTAACATTAGCAGCATCAATCTCATCAGACTTCTTAGCCATCTTAAGTTCTAGATCATCCATCTGCTGTAACAGGTATGCCCACTGATTCTGAAGATCGTCAAGTTCCTGTTCTGTCTGCTGCTTCTGCTGTTTTAATTTATCAACATCATCTGCAAATACTGCAAACACTGTTGAAACTGTTAATGTTGATGATAATAAAACCGCTGCTACACCTTTAAATATTCTCTTACGCATATATAACCTCAATCAAATTATTTATTACAAAATTATTTAAAAATCGTTTACGATTTTGTTATTATATAATATATATAGCGTTTTTTCAAGGTTTTACAACTAATTATGCATGAAAAAAATATGAATTTTATCTGATATTATATTGCAGTCTTATTTTATCTGAAATCAAGGCTATAAATTCCGAATTGGTTGGTTTTCCTTTCCACAATTAATTGTATACCCAAACAAATCATTTAATGTATCTGTATTACCACGATTCCATGCCACCTCAATTGCATGTCTTATTGCTCTTTCAACTCTGCTTGGGGTAGTTTCATATTTTCTGGCAATCGTTGGGTAAAGTACTTTCGTAACGCTATTTATAATCTCAGCATCCTTTACTGACAAAATAATTGAATCCCTGAGATACTGATATCCTTTAATATGAGCCGGTATTCCAATATCATGTATTATATTTGTTATATCTGACTCAAGATTACGGTCTGTAATAGAAACCGGTTCTTTGGGAACAGACTTAACATTTGTCTTATTATTCTGATTCCGTATGTACCGTATTCTGTTTACCAGCACCTCATTGTCAAAAGGTTTCATTATATAATATGCTGCTCCCATATTAAATGCATCCTCAGTTACACTGTCTCTTCCAACAGCGCTGATTACAATAAAGTCTGGCTTAGAATTCAAAGTCTTATCCTCTCTCACTTTTTCCATAACAGTAATTCCATCAATTCCTGGCATAATGAGATCCAATAAAACAACATCCGGATTACTTTCTCGAATCATCTTAACAGTATCTGCTCCGTTATCTGCAACTCCTACAATCGTCATGTCATCCTCTTCATCAATTACATTTCTTAGTGCCTCCAGAATATTCTGATTATCATCTGCGATTGCTATTTTCGTCCTCTCCATAGATTCAAGCCCTTTCATATTGTGAAAATTAATTATTCCGACATGTCATAACTTCACAACAATTAGTATAATTTTAACAACAGCAGTGTGCAAGCACTTTTTATCGCAAGATATCGCAGCATTCGACAAAATTCGACAAATTATATGTATTTATTAAATTAAACCATCAATTATTATGAACAAAATTACAAGAGGAAGGATATATTTAAGATAGAACTTAAAAATCTTAGGCATGCCGATACCCTTTCCGTTATTAACTTCATTCATATAATTATCATATCCCCAGCCAAGTTTCGTTGTACAGAAAAGAAGTATAACAAGACTTCCTATCGGGAGAATAAGGCTGCTTACAAGAAAATCTTCAAGATCAAGTACATTAGTTCCTGCACCTAACGGTGTGAATCCGCTAAGCACATTAAATCCAAGAATGCATGGAATACTCATTACAATTATAATGAATAGATTAATAATTCCTGCTTTCTTACGGCTCCATCCAAAAGCTTCCATATTGCATGCAATAATATTCTCCAGAACAGCAATAACTGTGGATAATGCCGCAAATGTCATAAAAAGGAAGAACATTGCGCCCCAGAATCTTCCGCCTGACATATGTTCGAACACCTTTGGAAGTGTTACGAAAATAAGGCTTGGACCACTGTCTGTTGGTATATTATATGACATACATGCGGGAAATATGATAACTCCTGACATAATTGCTACAAATGTGTCAAGTAATGTAATCTGGATGCCCTCTCCTACAAGCGCACGCTCTTTTCCTATATAGCTTCCGAATATCATCATTGAACCCATTCCAACGCTCAGAGTAAAGAAAGCCTGTCTCATTGCCTCAATAATAATATTTCCAAGACCAACCTCTTCTATCTTATTCATATCAGGAACAAGAAAATATCGCATTCCCTTTCCGGCACCATCAAGTGTAAGACTGTGGATAGCAAGAACAACAATAAGTCCAAGAAGAATAAGCATCATATATTTTGTAATCTTTTCAACACCATTCTGAAGTCCCATACTGCAGACAATAACCGCAATAAGAACTATTACTGCCATCCACACAAACATTATCCATGGATTAGCAGTTACATCAGCAAACATCTGTGAACTGTCAGTGTTTTTAGTAATATCACCAGTTACATACTTGATAAAATATCCTAACATCCATCCTGAAACAGTAGTATAGAAGAATAAAAGTATATAATTGCCTATCATTCCAAGATATCCATGAATATGCCACTTCTGTCCAGGTCGCTCCAGTTCATGATATGCCCTTATTATACTGCTTTTAGAAGCTCTTCCCATTGCAAGTTCCATTGATAGTACAGGAATTCCAAACATAAGAAGGAATAACATATATAATAAAACAAATATTCCACCTCCATTATTGCCTGCAACATATGGAAAACGCCATACATTTCCAATTCCGATTGCGCAGCCTGCACTTATAAGTATGAATCCAAGTCTGCTGCCAAATTTCTCTCTTTCCATCGTATCATAATCCTTTTCTCAATTAGTTTCTTTTTCGTCTTTATCCAGCATTCTATCAATAAATATACCATATCCGCAAGTAGAATCATCAACAAATACATGTGTGACAGCCCCGATTATCTTTCCATTCTGAATAATCGGGCTCCCACTCATTCCCTGGACAATCCCGTTAGTCAGCTTAAGAAGTTCACCAGATGTAACCTTAAATGTTATATTCTTTGAATCGCCGTATTTTAAATCTGTTATATCAATTTCATAATCATGAAAGCTGCCATTATTATAAAACCTCACATAGGCGGCACCTTTTGTAACCTCATATGATCCGGCTGCTTTCATAAGTTCAGGTGAATACTCACTATATAAAGAGTAAGCATTTTCACCATATATGCCTTTATCAGTGTTTTTGCTTATGCTCCCTATATTATTCTCCCTGTAATCAATTGTGCCAAGAAGCTCACCCGGTTCGCCGTTCTTTCCCGGAACAATAGATAAAATCCTTGTCCTGTATATCCTGCCATCACTGATATCAAGGATATTTCCGGTTTCATTGTCTGAGATTCCATGTCCTAACGCTGCAAATGTGCCATCTTCACATACATAAGTAACAGTACCGACTCCCTGTGTATCGTCCTTAACCCAGATTCCAAGCTTATATTCGCCTGCAACATTTTTCACAGGTGTGACATCAAAGCTTTGTTCCTGATTATCCCGCCTTACAGTTATATTAATAGATTTCCCTTCTGAATCAGCTACCGCCTGCGAAAGCTGTTCCTTTGTGCTGACTTCATTATCATCTACCTTAATAATGTAATCACCCTTATTAATTTTGCCAGATACCGGAACAAAATTCTGTCCATCATAAGTACATATAGTCTCTGTATTAACAACATACACACCATTGCATTTAAGATATATTCCTACCTGAAAGCCGCCTGAATAAATGTATTTTTCATTGACAACCTCCATATGTGTCCTTGCAACAGGAAGCAGCCCGAAAAGCTTGTAATCAACATAATACTGACCGGTATCTCCCGACTGGATTGTAACCTGTCTGCCAAAATCAATATTATCAGCACATATATTATTGCTGCTGTCATACACAGTTCCCACAACAGGAATATCCATAGAAAACACAGCTTTATCCTGTGTATAAATATAAAGCTTGTCCGGTATCTTTTTCTTAATTGAATTACAGTAAAAGAACGCCATAAAGCCTATACAAAATGCCATAGAGCTGGCATAAATTAACCCTTTTTTAAAATGCTTCATATCAATCCACCATCCTTCTAAGATTAGTATTGACAAATGAAATACTTTTAAAAAAGGGTATTACTGTAAATTAAATTTTACTGTATTTAATTATGCTTTGCCGCCTGTGCCATATTTTTAAGTTCTTTAGCATTAGACACAACTGCCTCTGTAATGCTTGAACCGCCAAGCATTCTGGCAAGTTCTCCCACACTTTCATCATAAGAAAGTCTGGTTATGTTACTTATCGTTCTGTTGTCTTTAGTAGACTTTTCAATAACATAATGATTATCCGCCATTGCGGCAATCTGTGGCAAATGTGTAATACATATTATCTGATGAGTATTTGACAGAGCATTTAACTTCTCAGCTACAAGCTGTGCTGTCTTTCCGCTGATACCTGCATCAATCTCATCAAATATAAGTGTTTTTGACACGTCTGTTTCTGCCATAACACTTTTAATTGCAAGCATAATTCTTGACAATTCACCGCCGGAAGCAATCTTTGCAAGCGGCTTCATATCTTCACCCGGATTAGTTGATATCATAAATCTGACATCATCAGTTCCTGCCTGATCCGGCTCTTTTTCTGAAAAACAAGCCTCAAACCTTACATCTAAGAAATTAAGCTGCCTTAACGCATTCTTTATATCCTCTGCAAACTGAAGTGCTGTCTTTCTTCTGTGAGTTCCAAGCTTTCCTGCAGATTTCATCAACTGCTTAAAAGCTAAGTCATACTCTGCTTTTCTTTTGGCAACTACTTCATCATAATTCTCATATTCAGATAACTTCTGCTTCTTTTCTTCAAGTGCTGATAATATATTTTCAATTGAATTGCCATACTTCATTTTAAGAGAATTAATTAAATCCAGCCTTTCCTCCAGCGCATTAAACTCTGACTGGTCAAATGTAAAATCTTCCATATATGCTGAAAGATTATGTGCAACATCTGATATAAGGTTTTCGATATCAGAAAGAATATCGCAGTTTTCTGACAGGCTCTCGTCATATTCGCTTGCAGCAATCATATTCTTTAAAGCTGAACCTGCCATATCACTAAGATTACTGTCACCTTCTGATAAAAGCATGGAAACTTCTGACAGATTGCCAGCAATCTTCTGGAAATTGCTCATACGGCGGTAATCTGTTTCCACCTGCTCATCTTCTCCCGGTTTTAAAGCTGCTGATTCAAGTTCATTGATTTCATATTGAAGAAATGCCATTTCTTTAATTCTTGATTCACCATCACCAGAAAGACTTTCATATTCTTTTTTACATTTAGTATATTCCCTGTAAAATTGTTTATACTCATCAAGTAAAGGACGAACAGTATCATCATATTCGTCAATTACAGACAGATGATTACTCTCATCCATAAGAAGCTGGTTATCATGCTGACCATGAATGTCTATCAGCTCATGTGCAAGAAGTCTTGTCTGTGCCGATGTAAATGACTGTCCGTTTACCTTAATCTGTGAACGGTTTGCCATAATTTTCCTTGATATAACAAGTTCCCCATCCTCGCATGATATAACGCCAAGTTCCTTAATCCGTTCAACCTTATCTTCCGGTATTGCAAATGTTATCTCTGAAAGCCCGTATTCACACCCCGACCTTATAAAATCCGGCGATGTCTTGCTTCCCAGTGCAGCATTAATAGAACCTAATATTATAGATTTTCCGGCGCCTGTTTCACCTGAAAGTATATTAAGCCCTTCCTCAAAATCAATATTTTCTTCTTCTATCAATGCAAGATTCTTAACATGTAAATTAACTAACATACCCTGCCTTTCAATCCTGTCTACTCAGTTTTCTTAATAAGCTTCTTAATCTTGTTCATAACAAGTAATGTATCATTAACCGTTCTTACGGCACACATAATAGTATCATCACCAGCAATAGAGCCGACAATTTCATTCCAGTCAAGAGCATCAATTGCCGCGCATACTGCCATTGCCATGCCGGGTGCTGTCTTAATCACAAGAATATTCTGTGCCATATCCATTGATACAAAGCCTTCTTTAAGAACTCTTAAAAACTTATCATTTGCTACAGGTTTATCCTTCGTCAGTGTTGCATATCTTGTTCTTTTGCCATCTACAGAAACCTTGGAAAGATTCAGTTCCCTGATATCCCTCGAAACAGTCGCCTGCGTCACATTATACCCCTCATCATTAAGAATCTTCGCAAGTTCCTCCTGCGTCCCAATTTCGTATCTGTCAATTAATTCCAATATCTTTTTATGTCTGTCTGTTTTCATACTTTTCCCCAACTACATTTTATTCCTTATTCTCTCTAAGAAAGATATCCTGCTTGTCTTGACAAGCCTTGATATACGCTCTGACTGCGTAATAACAATTCTGTCCCCTGTCACAAGCTCGCAGAAGCTTTCTCCGTCAAATGTAGCAACTCTTGCACTGTCATTCTTAAGAGAGCCTGTCTTTCTTCCTGAAGAACTCTTATTATCCTTCATCTCAATCATTATCTCATCATCAGCAGCAAATATAATGCTTCTCTGATTAAGAGAATGTGGACATATAGGAGTCACCATAATAAGTCTGGCTGTTGGCTGGATTATCGGGCCACCCGCTGACAGACTGTACGCTGTCGAACCCGTTGCAGTTGAAACAATAACGCCATCAGCCGAATATGTATTAAGATACTCACCATTGACATATATATCAAAATCAATAATTCTCAGTGCACCATTTCTGTTGATTACAACATCATTAAGAGCCATATCTGAAAAAATACGCTCTCCATCACGGTATATGTGACCATCAAGCATCATACGGCTGTCAATCTCATAATCATCTTTAAGAAGACACTCTAATGTCTCCTCAAACCTTGACATATCTGTATCTGTAAGATAGCCAAGCGTTCCAATATTAACACCTATGAATGGAATAGCCTTCTCTGACAATTCCCTTGATGCCTGAATAAGCGTTCCATCACCACCTAGAACAATAACACATTCAGTATTATCAGGGACAAGTCTCACATCACTATATGAACCTGTAGTATTAAATGCTTCTTCCTGTTCTATCTGACACACACATTCAGCACCCTTGGAACGCAGAAAATGTGCAATCTTTCTTGTATTAACGCCATCAGGATCTTTAAACCTGTTAGTAACAATATAAAAATACTTCATACCGAACCTCATTTAGTATACGAAAAGAATTAAATATATATTACAATACTTTGTGAGCTTTTTCAACTACATTTTCTACAACAAAAGGAATTTCTTTAACCTGTGGTTCTGCTATCTTCTGTAAATGCAGCAAATACTCAATATTTCCCTCTGGTCCTTTAACAGGGCTGAATTCAAGATTAAGAATATCAAATCCGATTGACATTGCATAATCAATAACCTTGTTGATTACCTCGATATGGACATCTTTATCTCTTACAACACCATGCTTTCCAACCTTTTCCCTGCCAGCCTCAAACTGTGGCTTGATAAGGCATACAATCTGTCCGTCATCAGTGAGAAGGTTTCTTACAGGAGTAAGTACCTTTGTAAGTGAAATAAACGATACATCTATGCTTGAAAACTGTATTCTGTCAGCAACATCATCAGGTGTAACATAACGGATATTAGTTTTCTCCATGCATACAACCCTCTCGTCATTGCGTAACTTCCAGTCAAGCTGGCCGTGTCCTACATCTACAGCATATACCTTAACTGCACCATTCTGAAGCATGCAATCAGTAAATCCGCCAGTTGAAGAACCAACATCCATACAGATTTTACCTTCAAGCGTCACATCAAAATTCTGCATTGCCTTTTCAAGCTTAAGTCCGCCGCGACTTACATATTTAAGAGTTGTTCCACGAACCTCAATTACAGCAGTATCAGGAAATGACTGGCCTGCCTTGTCTTCCTTCTGTCCGTCAACATATACATTTCCAGACATGATAATAGCCTTAGCCTTCTCTCTTGATGTGGCAAGACCTCTGTTAACCAATAAAACATCTAATCTTTCTTTACTCATTATCTTTATCCTTATTCAAAACATTTGCCCATCTGTTAAGTATCTTTTCAACAACGCTGTCTTTATCTACACCTGATTCACGGCGCAATATATCAACATTACCATGCTCAACATAATCGTCAGGAAGTGCAATATTAAGCACATCAATATCATTACATGTATCATCATAATATTGACAGACTGCTTCTCCAAAGCCGCCCGATAATACATTTTCTTCCATAGTGACTATGAGCCTGTGTGACTCTGAAAGTCTTTCAAGCATATCAGTATCAACTGGTTTAATAAATCGCTCATTAACAATAGTTATATTATAGCCTTTTTCTTTGAGTTTATCTCTTACTGCCAATGCAGTAATAAGCATATTGCCTATGGCAACAAGTGCAATGTCAGACTCCTCAATAATCATCTCAGCCTTACCATACTTAACAAGCGCATTATAATCTTCAAGTCCGTCATATGCCTGACCTCTCGGATACCTGATTGCAACAGGAGAATTAAAGTTAAGCAGTGCAAATTCAAGCATTGCCTCAAGTTCCTTACCATTCTTAGGTGCCATAACCGTCATATTCGGTATGGAAGTAAGAAATGAAAGGTCAAATATGCCCTGATGTGTCTCTCCGTCACTTCCTACAAGTCCTGCCCTGTCTATTGCAAATACTACATGAAGATGCTGAATACATACATCGTGAAGAATCTGGTCATAGGCTCTCTGCAAAAATGAAGAATATACCGCAAACACAGGTTTTAATCCGCCTGCTGCCATTCCTGCCGAGAATGTGACTGCATGTTCTTCTGCAATTCCAACATCAAAAAATCTGTCAGGAAACCACTTTGAAAACTTATTAAGTCCTGTTCCATCTGGCATAGCTGCTGTAACTGCTACTATAGACTTATCTTTCTTGGCAAGCTGGCATATTTTCTCTGAAAATACATCAGATATGTTGGTTTGTCAGAAGCCTTAAGTTCCTTTCCTGTGGCAATATCAAAAGGTCCTATTCCATGAAACTTGGCAGGATTACGTTCTGCCGGCTTATATCCATGACCTTTATGTGTTACAACATGAATGATAACTGCACCGTTAATTCGTTTTGCAACATGAAACACCTTTATAAGCCTTTCAATATCATGTCCATTAACAGGTCCAAGATAAGATATCCCCATGCTTTCAAACATCTGTCCCGGCAGAATCATCTGCTTTAAATTACTCTTGGTTTTCTTAATTTTATCAACGATATGGTCTCCACCCGGAATCTTATACAAGGTATTAGCCACATTTTCCTTAAGATCATAATAAGAATCTGATGATCTAATGTCACTAAGCATATGTGGAACTCCGCCGACATTCTTAGCAATCGACATGGTATTATCGTTAAGTACAATGATAAAATTAGTTCTAAGAGAAGATGCATTATTAAGTGCCTCATAAGCCATTCCGCCAGTAAGCGCACCATCTCCTATAACAGAGACAACACTGTAATGCTCATTTTTTAAATCTCTTGCCTTGACAAGACCAAGTCCTGCCGATATTGAAGTCGAACTGTGTCCTGTGTCAAATGCATCAAAATGACTTTCATTTCTCTTAGGAAATCCGCTCATTCCGCCAAATTTTCTTAACTGGTCAAACTGGTTCTTTCTTCCTGTAAGAATCTTATGGGTATATGACTGGTGTCCAACATCCCATATAAGCTTGTCCTGCGGCAGATTAAATGCCAGATGAAGTGCCATTGTAAGCTCAACCACACCAAGATTAGATGCCAGATGTCCACCTGTCTTACTAATCTTTTCTATAAGAAATCCACGGATTTCATCCGCAAGCTGATTATATTCAATTGGAGATAATTGTTTAATATCATTCGGTTTATTTATCTTTTCAAGAATCATAATGCACCTGCTTTATTTGTTTCTGTGTATAAGGTTAAGAACAAGCTCCTCTAAGAATTCATTCTTTCCAACACTTTTAATTATATCTAAAGCCTCATCAGACATAGACTCTACATCTGCCTCAGCTTTTTCCATTCCATATAAAGTAACATATGTTGTTTTATTGTTCTTTTCATCTGAAAATACAGGCTTTCCAAGCTCTTCTAAAGAACTTGTGACATCAAGGATATCGTCTCTTATCTGGAATGCAAATCCTATAAGTGATGCTGCCCTGCATAACTTGTCAGCAGTCTCATCATCACAGCCTGCAAGATATGCTCCGGCAAGAAATGCTGCTTCAATCAGTGCACCTGTTTTTAATCTGAATATAAAATCAAGCTGTTCTTCTGATAAAGTCCTGCCTGTAAGTTCTACATCAACAGCCTGTCCGCCTACCATGCCTTTTATTCCTGCTTTTCTTGCAATAACCTCCATTGCTTTGGCTTTTGCTTCAATATCACCTTCACCTGATACAAGCGCATCAGCCATAATCTCATAAGCAAGATTAAGAAGTCCGTCTCCTGCAAGTATTCCAAAATCTTCTCCGAATACCTTATGTGTTGTAAGTCTTCCTCTTCTGTAATCATCATTATCCATTGCAGGAAGATCATCATGCACAAGTGAGTATGAATGAATACATTCCAGTGCTGCCATAAATTGATAGACAACCTGACAGTCATTGCCGCCACAAAGTTTATATACTTCAAGCATAAGCATCGGCCTTACTCTCTTGCCGCCTGCATTAACGCTGTAATTCATGGATTCTCTTATCTTCTTATCAAGTCCTGTTTCCTCAGGAAGATATCTTGATATTATATCATTAATAAAATCCACTTCCTGTTTTAATTCATTCTTAAAATCACTCATCGTCCTGTTCTCCATCATCATTCAAAACTATGATCTGTTTTTCAACCTTGTCAAGCTGGTTATTACAGCTTTCAACAAGCTTCATCCCCTCCTGATACATTTTAAATGATGCATCAAGTGTTGTATCTGATTTTTCCATCTGTGTAATTATCTCTTCAAGTCTTTCAAATGACTGTTCTAATGTTTTTGCCATGCTTCCCCTACCTCAATAACCTTAGATCTGATGCTTCCGTCTTTAAGATAAACCGTAATTTCGTCCTCAGGGGATACCTGACTTACAGATACAATTCTGTCATTCTGGGAATCCTCTATATATCCATAGCCCATATCAAGCTTTTTTAAAGGACTGAGTCCTTCAAGCCTTGAAGCATACAGACGAAGTCTGTTTCTATTATCAGCCACACATCTTTTTATTAACATGTTCAGCTTATCTTCAATATTCATAAGCCGCTGTCTTTTATCATATATCTGGTTTACAGGATTAAGATACTCCATCTGTAACTTTAATCTTTCCAGATAATCTCTTTTCGCAGTCAACGAATACATCATCTGCTGCTTTAAGCGTCTTTCATATTCAAATATCTTATTCTCAACAGCAGCCACTTCTGTAACTGCAAGTTCCGCCGCTGCTGAAGGTGTAGGTGCTCTCATATCAGCCACAAAATCCGTAAGTGTAAAATCTGTTTCATGACCTACCGCTGAAATTATTGGTGTCAAAGCGTTAAATACAGCCTCAACAACTTCCGGCTCATTAAAAGCCCATAAATCTTCTATTGAACCGCCGCCTCGTCCGACTATAATACAGTCAAGTCCCAGCTTATCAAGTTTCGCAATACCATTTACAACTGACTGCTTTGCATGTTCTCCCTGAACATATGCAGGATACAATACTATCTGTATATAAGGATTACGCCTTCTGGAAATATTCATAATATCCTGAACTGCCGCACCTGTCTTGGATGTTACAACACCTAATTTCCTGGTAAATGCAGGAAGCGGTCTTTTATACTCTTTAGCAAAGTAGCCCATATCTTCATAATACTGCTTAAGCTGTTCATACTTCTGGTACAGTTCGCCAATGCCTTCCTGCTGTACAGTATTGGCATACAGCTGGTATTTACCGGCAGCGTCAAATACATCTACTCTTCCTGAAACAACAACAGACATTCCATCTTTTAACTTAAAGCTAAGCCTTGCAGCCTGACTTGCAAACATAATGACAGAAAGTGCCGCATCAGCATCTTTTAATGTAAAATAAATATGACCGGAGGTATGATACTTGCAATTAGATATCTCCCCCTTAACAGAAACCGAGTTAAGCAGAAAATCCTGCTTAAACATATTCTTAATATAGGAATTCACCTGTTTTACAGTATATACTCCAGCCATATATCCTCACTTCGCATGCAAAAAATGCATTACTCTTTAATTAACTTACCTAATACACCATTAACAAAGGCTGCTGTGCTGTCTGCTGAACCATACTTTTTGGCAAGTTCAACAGCCTCATTGAGCGCTACATTTGTAGGAATATCCTCATCATAAAGCATCTCATACACTGCAAGTCTCATAATGGAAAGTTCTGTCTTTCCGAGACGGCTTGTTGGCCATCCTTCTGAAACAGAATCGATTTTCTCATCAAGCTCAGGTATAAGCTCTGCTATTGCTAATGTCTTATTCTTGATGTAATTGTATTCTTCTTCCTTAAGATGTGAAGCATCTACCATATCTGCATCTGCAAAATACAGATCAATCTGCTCTTCATACTCATCCTTGTTATCGATAAAAGGAGCTCTGAATAATAACTTAAAAATATGCTCCCTCATTGTAGATCTTGTCATCTTTTAACTCCTGAATTTAATTTTCTACATTAACACTGGCAACCTTGATGTTGACCTCTGTAACAGAAAGTCCTGTCATTGTCTCAATTGCAGACTTAACCTTATCCTGAACCTTAGCTGAAACCGCTGGTATCTGTGTTCCATACTTAAGATTAAGTGTTATATCTACAAGGACACTTGACTCTTCAACTGTTACCTTAACGCCCTTAGAAAGATTCTTCATTCCAAGCTTGCTTACAATCTCGTTAGTGATATTGCCGCCAAGGCTTTCAACGCCTTCAACTTCTGTAGCAGCAAGACCGGCAATAATAGCTACAACTTCATCAGCCACCTTAACTTCGCCAATATTAACATTCTCATGTATAGAATAAGTTGTACCTCTATCTTCAAACTCTTTTGTCATAACCGTCCTCCATATATTCATATTTAACTCAAAGTTAAACAAATTATACCATAAACACTAATTATTGCAAATGTTTATTGTTATCTTGTCAGCAGTAAAGCCTGTTTTTCTTTTAATTATATCCTCAATCTGTGCTTTATCTGTGTCTGAAAGCTCCGATACATTAACTACAGCATCCGCATTGGTATCAGACACTGTAACTACTGAGGAATCAAAGCCTTTAGCAGATAATAAAAGTTCTATTGCTGTTTCTTTGTCTGCATTATCCTCAAGCTTTGCTAGCTGGTCAATTGCTGATTTCTTCGCATCATCTGCAATACCTGCATCATCAGCTATATTTTTAAGATTCTCAATGCTTGAAGCCCTTACCTGCTCCCTGTTTAACTTTGCAGCCGCAACAGCCTCCGACTTGACTCCTGCTGATGTAAGTATAACAGTTCCCGGCTCATCTGTAAAATCTGTATCAATATCATCAGCCACATTCGTATCTATTGAAACATTATCAGACACAACCGCAGCTGCCTTTTCCTTATCTTTAACTTTAATTATATTATCAAGGTCACCTGCATAATTAATATACCCGGCAGCAGCTATCATTATAGCAAGTGCCGTAATTATAATATGATTCTTTTTAATTTTTTTCAAAACTGCCTCCAAAATAATTATTCCGACATTTTCATCACTTTAATTTTATGTACAGGAACACCTAAAAGGCCATTTATCGCATCAGTAATATACGCAACCAGATTCTTGTCATCACCTCCCTCACATACTACTAAAACACCGGTAACCTCTTTTGAGTCTGTTGTTTTTACAAGAACTTTTACTTTCCCTACTCCATCTGTATTCTCTAACATCTGCTGTAATTCTTCCCCCAGATTTTTTTCATAATCATCTGAACCAGAGGATATCACAGGACTTACTGTATAACTTTTTGCAGATGAACTTTTAGTTGGCATTGCAATCACCATCATAAGTATCCCTGCCAGTATTACTATAAATATTTTGTCTTTCCTTGTTTTATTCAGTAATCCGGTAAAAATGATTCATTTTTTCTTTCATTATCCATTGCTGCCCGCCTCCCTGATATCCACCTGTTCAACAGATATTTTATACCTGTCAGCTATATCTGCTTTTAATCCGGCAATGTCACCGCCTCCAGTCTTAACATACACATTTATCATATCAACTGCTGTCATATCAGATGTAAAACTGCACCTGACAGATACTATTTCCAGATCATAATCTGACACAATGCCGGCGACATCTTCCTGTACTGCTTTCTGGGCTGTTTTCTTATCTGCAGTATCATATACAGTCTGTGAAATATTTTCTTTGGAATATGTGCTGAAACCGTTTTTTATTTCATCTGTAATCCCGCTTATGTCTGCATTCTTAAGATTAAGCAGCGGAATTACTATCGCCGTTACAAGTATCAGCTTCATTACAAATGCTATGAACTCCTTATATTTTGACGGCACAAGCTTCAGCGCAATCTCTCCTGTTATCTCAAGAATAAATATAGTTTTAAACCAGTTTATAATACCTGTCATTGCACATTACCATATTTAACCATAAAGACTTATATTAGTTGCAAAGCATATAATTGCCATTGTAAGACACATAAGGACAACCGTTACAGCAATCATATATATCATATTTTCAAGGCTGCCTGACAAAACAACAACTGCCTTTACTATGCGGTTGTCTGCCACAGGCTCTAATACTGCGCCAAGAATCTGATATAAGAATGCCATGACAACAAGTTTAAGAAGCGGCACTCCGATTATTACAAACATGACAAGCACTGCTGCCACTCCAATGGAATTCTTGACAAGCACAGCAGACCCGACAATTGTTTTGGATACAGTCTGTGCGCTGTTTCCGATTCCCGGAATCATTGAAACAGCTTTGAATAAAACGGACATTTTAAGGGAATCGCTTAGTGGAAGTATCAGGCTTTTTATCCCATTAAGTCCAAGAAAAAACATAAGCATTCCCTTAACCGACAGCTTTATGACTTTTTTAATAAGCTGGCACATTTTGCTGAATTTATCCTTCTCGCTGAATGTATCAAACATTCCTAATATCATATATACATAATTGCCTCTCATAAGAACATTTTTTACAAGAACATTGACTATGTACATAAGAAAAAGAATTATCTCATAATATGCCGCTGCACTTGCCGCCCCGCACGAATACGCAACTGCCGGAAAAAATACCGGACAGAGCGCCCTGTATATGTCAACTGACATCTGAACACACTGATAGCCTGTCCTCGCAGCATTGATAAACACTGAAACTATAAGTGTCATAAGAATAAATGATATAAACAGCATCGCTGAATCGGATGCATTTTTATCAAGAACACTTAAAAACATTGCACATATGGATAACAGTAATATCTGAACCAGAACTGTCCTGTTAGCGATTATCGCCTCAGTAACTGTACTGGTAAAATTAAAGCCTATGTCTGTATCCGCATTTGCAACCGACCTTACAAGTTCTTTAAAAGATGTCCCCTGCCAGCCATAATCATAAAGAGTACTGTCTATGCCACTGTAATCTGCTTCATCTATCAGTGAATCATACTCTGTCTGTTCATTATCCTTTGCATATGCATAAGTTCCCTGTATGATGAGCGCCGCCAGAAAAACCATCATAAAAAACATTACTTTCCTAATCAGACAATCCCCTCTGAAACCATTTCAAAAAGTGTGACTATAACCGGAATACACAAGCCTGCCACAGAAATTCTGGCGTATATTTCCATAGCTGACGCAAGTGCCGCAAACCCGTTTTCTTTACATATATTTGACGATATTTCAGTGACATATGATATTCCTATAACCTTGATTATCAACTTTATGTACTCCTGATTGATTCCGGCAGTAAACATATTTATTCTTGTATACACCGATATAAGTCCGTTAAACACAAGCATTGCTGTTCCTGCGCACAACACGACTGACACAAAAGTTCCCATCTGCGAGCCTGTACTTTTTAAAACCAGTGCAAGAATCACACCTGTTACTGCACATACCGAAAGCGACAACACATTAATATGTACCACCTCCTATCACAATTCAAAAAGCTTCTTCATGGTAGTAAACAATTCAAGTATATAAGGTAAAATCCAATATATAACAATAAGAAGCCCCGCCAATGCTGTAAGCGCTGCCTGGTCATCTCTTCCATTATGCTTTAGTATCTGGTTAAGTATTGAAACAACTATGCCTACCGCTGCAATCTTGAATATTATGCTTACCTCCATACTTCACCTCCGATTCATATAAGTACAATCACAAGTATAAGTCCTGCTGATATTCCTGTAACGATATAAGCCTTCATCTTTCCTGCCGCATTGGTCTTAACCACATCAAGTTCCTCATTAAGTTCACACACAACAGACTGTATGTGTTTTAACTGACTGTCCTTGTCAATAAATGTACTTATAGAACCTGCCTCTTTTATAATCTCCAGCTGCCTTTTTCCCAGTATTCCTGCAAACGCTTTATCAGCAGCCTCATTCCATATCAATGCAAATGTATCAATGTCCGATTTATTCAATGCCTCGTATATGTATCCAGTGAAATTCCTGACATATGAACACATATCAAAATCTCCAAGACGTTCAAATATCTGCGTCATATCTATAAGTGAATATCCAATATGATTATTCATGACGGAAAGCATTCTTACCATGTCTTTTAATATTATTATCCTGTTCTTTAATCTCTGGCTGTATGAAAGACCATACATAAAACATCCTGAAAGTATTAATATCCCGCCTATATATCCAGACATTTTCCTGCCTCCCCACATTTTTCCAATATTACAGCTCTCTTAAATCCATTTTTTCCGACAAGACCTGCAAGTCTTTCATCTGTATCATATATACTGCTTCCATGTGCTGTTCCAATTACAATACATCCACTTTTAATACAGTATCTTACTGCTTTAATATCATCTTCCCCTCCTATCTCATCCATGGCAACAACCTGCGGGCTGAGTGAACGCACAGCCATATATACTCCTGTAAGCTTATTACAACCATCTAAAACATCTGTCCTGCAGCCGACATCGTTACACGGAACTCCGTTGACACATGCCGCAACCTCACAGCGCTCATCAATTAAAGTCACATTTTTTCTGTATTTGTCAGATAACTGCCTTACAATATCTCTTAGCAGTGTTGTTTTTCCAAAACCCGGCGGTGATATTATAATGGTATGCTTTAACCCGTCTTTTAAAAGCTCCTTCATTATGCTGTCCGCACAGCCCTTCATCTGCTTTGCAATTCGTATGCAAAGAAATGTGACATGAGAGAAATTCTTTACCTTTCCATTCTCCCATATAACCTGTCCTCCAAGTCCGATTCTGTGTCCACCTTTAATTGTCAGAAAACCTTTCGCCATACATGATTCGTATGCATATGATGAATAATTGGTTGCTATCGACAATATTCTTGTTATCATATGTTCATCTACAGGACTGCTCCCCATGTATTCGCCATTATCACATATTGCAAAAGGGCATCTTCCTGTACGCAGGCGGATTTCCAGCACATGTTCAAAGCCTGTACATATTCCAATGTCTTTTAATAATTCTTCCGGGAGGATTTTATAAAGTGATTCGTCATACAAAAAAAGCCCCTTCACTATTGTTTTTCACAATATATGAAAGGGCTGTCCGTTTTATTCTACTGACTTTAAAGATTCGACCATAGGAAGCTTCTTTAACTTTCCATACATGGCCAGATTAACTACCACTGAGAAAATCAGTGTGATAAGATATGAATATATATATGTTGTCGGTTTAATAGCATATCCAAACATTATTGCATCCATCTCAACAGTAAGCATTATGTATATGTGAAGAAGTCTTCCTAATAATAGTCCGAACACACCACCAATTAGTGTAAGGATATATTCTCACGGTACACATACATACCTACCTCCGGGTCAAAGAAGCCAAGTACCTTAATAGTTGCAATCTCTCTTCTTCTCTCCGAAATATTAACATTAGTAAGGTTATATAATACAACAAATGCAAGCAGTCCTGCTGATATTATAAGCACCCATGTTACCAGATCAAGCGACTGTATCATATTCTCAAATCGTGTGACATTAGCATTAAGGAAGCTCACTCCCTTAATATAATCTCTTGTAAGATATTCATCGCCCATATAGCTTTCAGTTTCGCTTACATCTCCATTAATCTTTATAAGTACCCTGTTGTTATCAGGAACATTTCCAAAAAGTTCATTATAATATTCTGCACTTATATATACATAATGATTAACATACATTTCTGTAATGCCGGATACAACAGCCTCTGTCCGCTTTCCAGCGGATGATGTTACTGTAATCTTATCACCTTTCTTTACTCCTAAATCTTTAGAAAGCTTTTCAGTGATAACAACGCCTGAATCACCAAGAGCCACATCATTATGCTTTCTTCTTGTTCTTAATGTCACATAATCTTTAAATGCATTCTTATCATCAACTATGACATATTCTGCTGTCTCTGTATCTTCACTGCTCTTAACATCATCAGAATAACCACAGTTTAATATATAATCAGCAATGTGTCCGTCCGCTGACATGTCACTTTCAAGCGTATCCATATCCTCCTGTGTAATCCCATCTGTAAATGTGGCAACACTGTCATAATGTATAAGCTCACCGTACTGGTTATGAATAAGACTTTCAATACTGTTCTTAATTCCAAAGCCCGCTGTCATAAGTGCCGTACAGCCTGCAATCCCTACAACAGTCATAAGAAATCTCTTCTTATACAGGAACAGATTACGCATAGTAACCTTCATTGTGAATGACATGTGTTTCCATATAAATGTAATATGCTCAAGAATGATTTTCTTACCGCTCTTAGGTGCTTTCGGACGCATAAGCTCTGATGGAACCTCTTCTAACTCACTGTAGCATGAAAAAAGAGCTGCTATAACTGTTACTAAAACCATGCTTGTAATGGCTATAATTGAAAGAAGTATGTGGCTGTCGTACACTATTGGCGGAAGCTGGTATATTATATTCCAAGAATTATATATTACAAGCGGAAATAGTTTAAGACCTATGATACAGCCTGCTATTCCTCCAGTAACCGAAGCAATTAATGCATATGCTATATATTTGAATGCAATCACCTTTTTGCTGTATCCTAGTGCTTTATATGTTCCTATAAGTCCCCTTTCTTCTGCTACCATTCTTGTCATTGTTGTAAGACAGACAAGGGCAGATACAACTATAAAGAATATTGGAAATACCGTGGCAATGGCTTTCATCCTGTCTGCACTGGATTCATAATCTTTAAAAGAATACTGTTCCTGTCTTGTAAGCTCATACCATTTCCAGTCATCGCTGTCACCATATTTAGATTCAAAATCTTCCTTAGCCTGCGTCTCAATGCTGCTAAAATCATAATCAGCAAGTGCTTTCTCATATGCCGGCTGGATATATGGCTCAATAATAGATGAAACATCCATTCCTACAAAATAATTACTGTACTGTTCTATAAGTGATTCTACAACATGGTCGTATATAGCCGCTTTGGCAGCCTCTTTTGCCTCATTTACTGAATCTTCATATACATCCTGTATGTCATCTTTTCTTACATTAATTCTGTTCTGTGAAATATTATCTATTCTGTCAGCTGTTTCTTTAACGAAATCTTTATATTCAGTTCCATATGTATCCAGTTCCTTTGCTCCATCAACTGTCGCAAATACTTCATTGAAATAATCGGACATGAATTCATCTTCCGTAATATACATAAGATAATTAATCCTGCCGCTTCCAACATTAGTAGTTCCAAGGTCATACGACACATAATAAGGTGTGTATACTGTTCCTACAACTGTATACTCTGAATCTTTAAGGCTGTCATTAATATCATCCTGTGTTCCGGATGAAAGCTTGATTGTATCTCCTATAGAAAAATTGTCCTTGGTATCTTCATATCTTACAACACATTCACCGCTCTTTTCAGGAAGCCGTCCTTCTTTGATTCGTAACTGGTTAATGTAATTCTCATTATTCCTGTCTGTATTATCAGGTACTGACATTATATGTACAGCAGTCTCTATGCTGTCTTTCCTGATAACTGCATCCTGTGAATATGCAGGATACACTCCCTTAACACCATCAACTGCTCTTATAGCTTTAATATCATCTTCATTAAAACCTATTGATGATAAAAGTCTTAAATCACTCATATTATAATCATCATAATAGTGATCCGTTGAATTCTTCATATCATTAGAAGATGCTGTTACTCCTGCAAAAAATGCTACTCCAATAGCAACAATTGCAAATATAGCTATAAATCTTCCAAATGTTCTCTTAATCTCACGAAAGAGATCTTTCCACACTGATTTTCCCATATTGTACAAGCCTCCATAGTATTACCAGTCTATCTCGTCTACTGAAACAGGATTGTCATTAATAACAACACTGTCAACGATACCATTCTTTATCTTAATAACTTTATCTCCCATTGCTGAAATTGCCTGATTATGTGTTATAACAACAACAGTAATTCCATTCTTCTTACACATATCACTTAAAAGCTTAAGAATGGTTTTTCCTGTATTAATATCAAGTGCTCCTGTAGGTTCATCGCATAAAAGCATCTTAGGATTCTTTGCAAGTGCTCTTGCAATGGCAACTCTCTGCTGTTCACCACCTGATAACTGTGACGGAAAATTTCCTATTCTGTCATATAATCCCACAGCTTCTATTGTCTTAACAATATCAAGAGGCTCTTTGCATATCTGCGTTGCCAGCTCAACATTTTCTTTGACAGTAAGATTCTGTACAAGATTATAGAACTGGAATACGAATCCGATATCATATCTTCTGTATGCTGTAAGCTGTCTTGAATTGTACTTGTCAATTCTTTTTCCATCTACAGTTATTTCCCCGGTAGTACATGTATCCATTCCTCCAAGGATGTTAAGAATAGTACTCTTTCCTGCACCACTAGGTCCTAATACAACAGCAAATTCGCCTTTATCAATCTTAAAATCCACTCCATTCAATGCTCTTATCTTTACATCACCCATTTTGTATATTTTCTTTACATTTTTAAATTCTATATATGCCATAGTTTCTCCTTTTTTATTCCAAACAGTATTAAATCACATATTAATCTATATATAATAATACCTTATAGCACTCATAAATTCAAAGTATTTTAATATAATCATAGAAAGATATTTTATTAAATTTCTATGAAATCATTTAAGAATTTTTCAATTATTATACTCGTATTATCGTTGTTGGTTTGTTGCATATTCTGTCCTGTAACAACTCAGGCAGCAGGACTATATTCAAAATACTCTGTTCTTATTGATTCTGATTCAGGCAGGATACTTTCTGGCAGCAATGAAACAACGGCTGTAAGCATGGCAAGCACAACTAAAATTATGACTCTTATTATTGCTTTGGAAAACTGTGATAAGAATTTTGTTGCGACAACTTCCGCCTATGCTGCTTCCATGCCTGATGTACAGCTTAATGCCATAACCGGTGAACAGTTTGTACTTGACGACCTCTACTACTCACTTATGCTTGAATCGCATAATGACTCTGCCGTGATTATTGCTGAAAATGTAGCTTATTATCTGCTGTGTAAAAATCCCGCCTTAAGGTCTGAAACTCCATTTATCAGCAATTACAATTATGACTCTTCATTTCTTTCTGAAATTGACCGTGAACAGAGTGAAAAGCTTGTATATATATTCACCGATCTTATGAATGAAAAGGCTGATGATATCCTGTTGTCCGATACATATTACATAACACCTAACGGTCTTGACGCTGAGGACGATTACAACTTTCATCATACAACAGCCTATGACCTTGCAAAGACTATGGCATACTGTATTAACAATGATGAATTCTTACGCATAACCCAGACTGTTTCCAAGACATTTTCAGACACAACAGGAAAACATACTTATCAGCTTAATAATAAAAACAGGCTGTTAAATCCTGAAAATGGCGTAATCTCAGGCAAAACCGGCTTTACCAACAAAGCTGGCTACTGCTATGTATGCGCCTACAAGGATAATAACCGTACTCTCTGTATTGCCATGCTTGCGTGTGGCTGGCCTCCTAATAAGAATTACAAATGGAGTGACGCCAACTATCTTATTGCACTTGGTAAAAAATACAACAAGCAGAAATATTTTAATTGCGAGTACACATTTTACATTCCTGTATCTAAAGGAAAATATAGCTTCTGTGAACTTATTCCTGACAGTGCTGTTGAGTTTCTTGCCTGCGATGACGATTCCGTAAATATCCAGATAGATATTCCGGAAACACTTACTGCTCCTGTCAATTCAGCACAGATATATGGAACAATTAATATATATGTAAATAATGAGCCTGCCCGCAGTATTAATCTGAAAGCAAAGCAGAGTATTCCCAAAAAAGTTCATGCACTCGACATAATCCGTAAAATATTTCAATAAACATTTTAATCATTCTGATTTATTCTAATTAATTATAAAAAAAGAATGACATAAAAATAATTGTGTTATATAATATGAACGTTGATTTTAAACTAGTTATATAATATGGAGACAACAACTATGAATAAAGTATATAAAGTATTCCCTGGCGGCAAATTCAAAGTTCTTACTTTCAGTTATGATGATGGTAAAATTGAGGACAGACGTCTTGTAAAGCTTTTTAACAAATATAATCTTAAAGCAACATTTAATCTGGACACAGGCATTATTGATCCTGCGATAAGAATTCCTCAGGAGGAATGGCCTGAGCTTTATAAAGGACATGATATTGCTGTTCATACATTTACACATCCTACTATGATAAGACTAAATGATTATGCTGCTCTTAAAGAAATTCTTGAAGATAAGGTTAATCTTGAAAAAATATTTAACCATCCGATATACGGTCTTGCCTATCCTAACGGTTCTTACGACAGCCGTATAGTTGATATTGCCAAATCTGTCGGCATTAAATATGCAAGAGTTACCAATGATAAATACGCTGCCACTAAAGCTGCAGAAGCCTATGCTGCTAATTCCGATGGTCCTATACTTATAGGGGATGAGAATGGTTTTTCTATGCCTGAAGACTATATGCGCTGGGTTCCAACCTGTCATCACAATCATAATCTTATTGATTTTGGCAAGAAGTTCATGGCACTTACTAAAAAACAGTATCTTTACATGATGTATGTCTGGGGACACAGCTTTGAATTTGAAAGAAACAATAATTGGGAAATCATTGAGGAATTCTGTGAAATGATTGCTAACCGTGATGATATCTGGTATGCAACCAATTCTGATATTGTTGAATACAACGAATTGTTTGACAGACTTGAGTTCTTTGCTGATAACGAATATGTTCATAACCCTTCTGTTAAGTCAGTATGGCTTGCAGTAAATAATAGTACTATTGTTGAAGTAAAAGGCGGTGAAACAGTTAAATTATAATAACGCATTATTAAAGGCGGCTTACCATTACAGGTTTGCCGCCCTCTTTTTATTCATGCTTAAGATTCTTAAATGCATTTCTTAATGTAATTGGATTGCCATATCTTAACGTTCCCATTCTGTATATCTTAGAGCCTAATATACCAACTGCTATTGTGCTTACAATAAGAATAACAAACGATACAGCTATCTCAGCAAAACTCACATTTCCAAGTGCTACTCTTGCAAACATCGCACTGTATGAGCTTATCGGCAGGAATGAAAGAACCTTCATAAGAATTCCATCTACATTATTAAGCTGGGATAATCCTATAAAATATACAATCATAATAACAAACTGTACACTTCCGGCACTTTTGTTAATATCCTCTGTCTTAGACACAAGCGCTCCCATTGCACCATATATGAATACATAGAACAGCAGCCCTCCAAGTCCAAAGAACGCAAATGTTATAAGCACATCTGAAGGAATATTAAATATTTTATCAAATAATCCACCCCATGAGTCTCTGTTAATCTTATAGCTTCCAAGTATTACTGCAAATATAATTCCAACCTGTAAAAGTGCTGCAGATGTACCTGCCAGTACCTTTCCAAAGAAAAGGCTGTTAGTATCAGCACTGGTTACAAGAAGTTCAATTGTTCTGTTTGATTTCTCCTGTGTTACAGAAGTTGCTACCATTACTCCATACAGAATGATAACCATGAACACAATAATTATAAGTGCATAACAATACCAGTAATTACTCATCATGTCTTTTCCAAGTACAGTTGTCTCGGAATTGATAACCGGATTAAAAGCATTTTCAATCTCTGCCATATCCAGATTATTCTCCTTACAATAGTTATACTGGCTTAGCAGCTGCATTGCATATGTAAATCTCTGCGTCATATCATCAAACATATCACTATTATTAACGACATATTCAAAATCTGTTGCATTCTTTACAACAAAACCAGCAATGACATTTCCATCATTTTCAATCTTATCTACAAGTGCATCTCTTGACGAAACATTTTCAATCTTCACATCATTTAATACACCTTCTACAATTCCTGTTCCCGCAAATATGTCTTTTTCATCACAGATTATGATAACATCAGTAATCTCCGTATTATCAGCGGTATCATCAGTATCATCTTTATTAATTCCAAGAATTCCTGACATATCAAATACACTTGGAAGAAACAGTATCACTGCAGCAAGAACAGCTATAACAATTGTAGAAATCATAAAGCTTTTATTCTTGATATAATTCATAATCTCATACTGGAATATTACTCCGAACTTCTTCATTATCTGTCACCCCCTACAGCTTTTACAAATATATCATTAAGTGATGGTCTGTAGCTGTCAAATGATGCTATCTCTATATCAGCATTCATAATTTCTTTAATAAGTGCATTTCCAGAAAGCTCATGAATATTCTTTACTATAACACCATCTTTATGTATTCCTGTTACAGATAATGTATCTTCGCAGCTGGTCTTTAACTTTTCTGCCAGTTCTTCTGCTCCCATTCCAACAGCCGATATTATAAGCTGATTCTTTCCATATTCAGCCTTAATATCTGCAATATCACCTGATAACGCAATCTCACCGTTATTAATTATTGCTATATCCTCACAGAACTCCTCCACATAGCTCATCTGATGACTTGAGAATATAACTATTCTTCCTTCTTCTATCAATTCTGTTACAACATCCTGTAATATCTTGGAATTAACCGGGTCGAGTCCACTGAATGGCTCATCTAATATAACAATCTCAGGCTCACAGACAAGTGTTGATGCAAGCTGGACCTTCTGCTGGTTACCTTTGCTGAGTGTCTCTAACTTCACATCTGTATACTGTGATACCTGAAGTCTTTTAAGCCATTTATCGGTATTCTTCTTAGCTTCAGCTTTAGATAAGCCTCTTAACCTGCCAAGATACACAAGCTGTTCTGATACTTTTTTCTTAGGATATAATCCTCTCTCTTCCGGCAGATATCCTATCAAATGCTCATTTGGATTAAACCTTTTACCATCAAGAAATATTTCTCCTGAATTGGCATGAAATACATCCATAATAATTCTTATAGTTGTAGTCTTTCCTGCACCATTACGTCCAAGAAGACCTAATGCCTTGCCGCCTTCCACATCAAATGAAATGCCGTGAAGGACTTCTTTCTCACCAAATGACTTGGTAAGATTTTTCACTTCAAGTTTCATTAAATTAATCTCCCCTCATATATTGTGAAATCTTTGATAATTGTATCACATATATAGAAATTTTGATAGTCAAATTTATATTAATATTTTACATATCGGCTGATAATGGTATACTATATTCTATAAATTCAGAAAGGAACTTGTTAAAATGAAGAAAAAGCATTTATTATTAAGCATAACCCTGTTATGTATTTTATTCAGCATGACTTCCTGTGGACAAAAGGCTTCCAGTAATTCATCATCGGATGATACCCAGAATCTGTTATCCGGAAAACACCATGTTGCCATTGAAGTCAACAGCTATGGAACAATTGAGGCAGAACTTGACGCAGACACAGCGCCGGTTACTGTTACTAATTTTATTAATCTTGCTAATTCAGGATTCTATAATGGTCTGACTTTTCATCGTGTAATTGATGGATTTATGATTCAGGGCGGCGACCCTAATGGTGACGGAACCGGTGGCTCTTCTGAGAAAATCAAAGGAGAATTCAAGTCAAATGGCGTCCAAAATAATATAAGTCATGTAAGAGGTACTATATCTATGGCACGTTCTTCTGCTAATAATTCTGCAAGTTCTCAGTTTTTCATTATGCAAAAGGACACTCCAAGCCTTGACGGACAATACGCAGCTTTCGGAACTGTCACGAGCGGCATGGACATTGTCGATAAGATATGCAAAGACTGCACTGATACTAATCAGAATGGTGTGATTACAGATAAGAGCAAGCAGCCTGTGATTAGTACTATAAGGGTTGTTGATTAATTGATTCATTTTACAAAAAGCCCAATATTAAACATATAAATATTGGGCTTTGAATGCTAACCGTCTGTTTTTTAGATTTCTGCAAAAATATCTTCATTTATTCAACAAATTAACTATAAGTTTTTATATATTAATTATAATTGGTTATTAATTCCAT
>QRVH01000130.1 GCA_003458705.1 Eubacterium sp. AF22-9
AGTAACAAAAAAAGACACGAAAAAAAGACTGTTTTTTAAGCAGCCTTTTTCAAATTATTAAATTCTGATCGAATAATTGTAGACACCAGACCACCCAGATTATTAACGGAAATTGGGGAGTAACAAAAAAAGACACGAAAAAAAGACTGTTTTTTAAGCAGCCTTTTTCAAATTATTAAATTCTGATCGAATAATTGTAGACACCAGACCACCCAGATTATTAACGGTCTTCTGATACATATAGTATTCTCTATATACAACAGACAGGGCATTAACTACAATATCGTAAGAATAGTGGAGTGACAGACTTGCCAGATCATCAATTTCAATATCTGTAAGCATCATTGGTTTAAATGAAGCTGCGGACTGCCGGTTTTCATAGTAAAGAAATCACTAAGACAAGCAGGACTTATGCCGCCAGAATTAACATAGGCAACATTCTGGTTAAATTCCCATATGAATTTTTCAAGGGATTCCGCATACTCATCATGAACTCTGGTTTTCTCATTTTTAGGAATAAATTCTTTATCTATCTGGAATCTTACTACGTCATCTTTAAACGATATTGTAAATATATCGGATTCAACACTAAGCTTTTCTCTTATCACCGATGGTTTACAATATGCAGGGAGCAGGTTTCTCAGTTCCCGGATATTCTTATAATCAATACTTGCCTGACCTTTCAGTTCAGGTGCATCAAGGCTTAACAGTTCTCGTATAAATATTCTTAACGAAACCAGGGATTTGATATTACAAAGTTTTTTGTATAATTCTTTGGACACAACAAGAAAACCTCGCCCGCCTTTATTGGCAGGAAGGTAGTAGTTCTCATATTCATTAAGTAAAATACTTATTAAGCCATATTCATTTTTAGAATATGAAATGTATGTATATTCCTGAAGTGTTTTTAAATTATTCCATATTGTACGGACATTGCATCCTACATTTACCGCAAGTTCATTAGCATCAAGATTTCTGATAATTCCGTTAGAATCCGGATGATAAAAATGCAACAACAATAATACCTTTATTGCATTAGCCTTAAGCATAGGTCTGTAACCATAACGATTTTTTTCATTATGGTAAATCTTTTTATACACGTTCTTCTGGGTTAGTGCTTTATGCGGACAATGCTCACAGGTGCTGCATGCATCAGCATAAGGTCTACTGTCTTTATCAAATGTTTCAATGACAGCTTTATATTTACAATTAATGCAGGCAGCATTATTATAATCAATGGCATCAACAGTGGATTCTATTACTTCTGTATAATTCTTCTGTATACCAAGCGACTGGATTATAACTGCTTTACCTATGTTTGCAAAATTATCCAAGCATTTCACCCCCTTTTAGACCATAATTTAACAGTATTTTAGCGGAAAATCAAATTCTCCGATTTACTCCATTTTTGTCCACATCACTTGTATTTTTCAATATTTTTACTCTGTTTTTATCTACATTTTTTTGAAAATACCTCAATTTACTCCGAATTTGTCTACGAAATTTCTATGAATTTTTTTT
>QRVH01000131.1 GCA_003458705.1 Eubacterium sp. AF22-9
CAGCATTTTATTATGTTTGAACTTAAATATATTATAGGAGAATTATGATTATGAAAGTATTATTTGTGAACCCGCCTTTTAAAGCAGAATATGGAAAATATTCAAGAGAAGCAAGAAGTGCAATGATTACTAATAGTGGAGTAATATATTATCCGTTATGGCTCTTGTATGCAGCTGGTGTTACACAGGAGGCTGGCTTTGAAGTAGATTTTTTAGATGCACCAGCTAAACAAATGAATTTTGAGAAAAGCATAAAGTGGATAAAGGAAAAAAATAATGACTATGGTTTAATAGTACTTGATACAAGTACACCATCAATATATAATGATGTAAAATTTGGAGCTAAGTTAAAGGAACTATTTCCTAAAGCATTCGTTGTATTAATGGGAACACATCCTACAGCATTACCAGAAGAAACATTAAAATTAAATGATAATATAGATGGAATTGCAAAAGGCGAGGCGGATTATATTATAAGAGACTTAGCTATAGCTTTAAATAAAGGGGAATCTTTAGAAACAGTTAAAGGTTTAGTGTATAGAAAAGATGGTGAAATAAAAATAAATGAAGAAATGCCATTGATTACGGATGTAGATGCTATACCTTGGGCAGCAAAATTAATTAAGCAATTTTTAGATCCTAAGGATTATTTCTTTGCAGCAGCAGCATTTCCAGAAATACAGATATTTACAGGTAGAGGATGTCCGGCAAGATGTTATTTTTGTGTGTTTCCACAAACAATACATGGACATAAGTATAGAGTAAGAAGTGCTCAAAATGTAGTTGGAGAATTTGAATATATTGTTAATAATTTTCCAGATGTAAAAGAGATTGTAATTGAGGATGATACTTTTACGATTAACAAAGAGAGAACACAAGAAATATGTAAGTTGTTAATTGAAAAAGGATTAAACAAAAGATAAATGGTTATGTAATGCAAGAGTTACATTAGATTATGAAACAATGGTTTATATGAAAAAGGCAGGTTGTAGTCTTATTATACCTGGAATCGAAAGTGGTTCTCAAGAATTATTAAATAATATGAAAAAAGGAACTAAGATAAGCCAAATAGAAGAATACGTGAAAAATGCAAAAAAAGCGGGATTATTAATTCATGCATGTTATATGGTTGGAAATAAGGGTGAAACAAGGGAAACAATGGAACAAACGCTTAAGTTTGCAATTAAACTTGATACAGATACGGCACAGTTCTACACATTACATCCATATCCGGGAACAGAAGCATATAATTGGGCTGTTGATGCGGGATATTTAAAAAATGATAATTTTGAAAACTGGATAAAAGAAGATGGCACTCATAATTGTGTTATTAACTTAGATAATATATCAGCAAAGGAATTAGTGGATTTCTGTGATTATGCACGTAAAAAATATTATTTAAGACCTAAGTATATATTAAGAAAAGGTATTCAATCATTAAAAAACAAAGACTTATTTAAGACCTAAGTATATATTAAGAAAAGGTATTCAATCATTAAAAAACAAAGAC
>QRVH01000132.1 GCA_003458705.1 Eubacterium sp. AF22-9
TACACCCACAAGTAACATTCTAACCAAGAACACCAGCATCTAAGCCACTTACGGTTCAGTATGCAACTTTCAAAGAGATAATAATCAGAACACTCGAAACCCTTGTAAACACTGGTTTGCAGGGGTTTCTTTTTACCCAATTCCAAGCATTTGGTGCTTATTTGGTGTTTGTTTTGTTAAAATCTGTTCCATAAGTTCAGCAGTTTTCTTTTTTGAACTATTTAAAACAGCGGTGTATGTGTCTGCTGTAATCTGAATATCGGCATGTCCTAAATGGTCTGATACAATCTTTAAATCAACGCCGTTATTTAATAACAATGTTGCGTTTGTATGTCTTAATTTGTGTAATGTGAGATATTCAAAGTCAGTACCCTTAAGAAAACGCTTCAATGATGTATTAAGACTACTGCGGTCTTTATAATTACCAGTAGCAGAAGTAAACACCATTTCGGGGTGTGCAAAATCAGAACCAATAGCCATTTGTAACTTGCGTTGTTCTATTCTATGCTTTTTAAGTAATTCGACAAGGTTATCATTCATATATAAATCTCTGATACTTGTAGATGTCTTAGGAGTAGTCAGAAAATGTTTACCGCCTACGTCAGTTAATGTATGTCTGATATGTATTTTTCTTTGTTTAAAATCAATATCTTCCCATTGTAAGCCTAAACATTCTCCCGAACGCATACCAGTATAAAGTAAGACTAAGAATGTAAGTATGGAAGACTATACAGATAAAAGTTTTTTCTATGCTGATCCTCCTTATTTGATAAAGGTGATGTTCTTGAATATATGAATTTATCATTAGAAGCGGATTTATTACCGAAGACTCATGCTGGAGGCGGAGAAGCTGATATAGTCTGGAAGTATGAAATGACATATGAATATCCTAAGCATACATTGTTAATAGAAGCAACTCTTGCAGATGGTCAAAATCAGCGAAGAATGGAAATGGAGCCAGTATCAAGACATTTGGGAGATTATTGTCTGGCACATCCTGAAGACGAAGCTTATTGCGTGTTTATTACAACATTTTTAAATAATAATGTAATATCAGATTTTCGGGCTAGAAGGTTTATGGAGTATTATAATAACGCAAGAACTAAGTATATTACAGGAATGAAAATTCTTCCTATACAGACTATAGAGCTTAAACATTACTAAGATTTGATGTTAAGTATCCACAGATATACAAAATGTTAGATGCAGCTTATAAAACGGACGGGTCACCTAAAGAATGGTATGAGAATAGTATTGTGAGAGAAACTGGTATGTATAATGGACAGGAGATTTAGAATGATTTCATAAGTGGCATTGTTATTTATATGTTAATTTGGTTTAATTGCACTTCAGGATTGATTTCTGAAGGAGATTTAGAATGATTTCATAAGTGGCATTGTTATTTATATGTTAATTTGGTTTAATTGCACTTCAGGATTGATTTCTGAAGTGCTTTTATAATATATATTTGTTT
>QRVH01000133.1 GCA_003458705.1 Eubacterium sp. AF22-9
TTGCTTTCTTCAAGCCTTCATTCTTGGCACATCCACCTGTAAGTGTAACGCTGTCAGCCGCACCTGCTTTCTTAGCCATGACAACGCACTCATAGCTATCGCAAATGTTATACAATATATAATAAAAAATGCAGCTACATTTGTCTTTAACGGGAACATATTAAACATATAAGAATTCTGTATCGGACTTCCCATGTTGCAGCCATAAATATTCTTATATATTGCCAGAATGACACCATTAAAACAAACGAAAGCACTATTGATATAAGCAATATAATCAAACATCTTTTTACCGGTAATACTTTTCTGGAATTTTTACTGCCTCTAATCTGAAGAAACATATTATTTTCAAACTCTTCCATAAAAGTTATAAGCACGAATATCATCATCACCAAAAAAATAACCGGAAGCTGCTTGTCTGATACCAAACCGGAAGCTGCTTGTCTGATACCAGTTTTTCTATAGCAGTAGTATTAGTGATAGAGAAATTGATTTCCCCTCTGCTTTCCAAATCTGCCATATATTTTTGCGCATTAAGTACATAGTAACTTTGCTCCTCTGCAAATAATGTACTGCTAATAATTTCTTTGTAATTATTCTCTGCCCTTGACATATCAGAAGCATGACATATTTATATTTTTCCTGTAAAAGTTTTATTGCTTCTTCAATATATTCCCTGTCAAAAGTTTTATTGCTTCTTCAATATATTCCCTGTCAGCTTCGTAGTCATCTGTTTTATCATGTACATACCTGCTGTATGTTAATGATCCAATCATTTCTGTTTGATTAGCATATTCATACATCAACTGATTATAATAAGCATATACTTTTTTATCATTCGTGTTATTAATCTTAAAAATGCTCAACCAGATTATTATTCCAAGAAAAATAGCAATAAATACAACACTTTTCCGTAAAACTCTCAATAATTCCATTTTGCTCCTATTCCGGAGTAATCTGTATCCACTCCTTGTTTCCTGTTCCAATGTCAGCTTTGTCCAACACTGCACTTAAACATACTTTAATTATTTTAGGTTTATTTCCAAGTTCTTTTACCATCTTCTCATATTTGTCCATTATGCCAGATGATGCTTTGAACTGTTGAATATCTGTGTCTGTTGTTGTCACTAACAGATATCTTCTGTCTCCTCCCAATATATCTACATCAGCAGTCATCTTAGTACTATCCTTATTAAATTCTAAAGTATCTTTTATCTCGCCATTTGTATCCACTATATAAACAATATTTTTATCGCCATTTGTATCCACTATATAAACAATATTTTTATCATCAGTTGTAATATTCTTTTTTCCTTTAGAAAGGTCTGGTTTATCAAATACATAAAAATACTGTCCATCATATCCTGCAAGTTTTGTATAATTTCTGTTTGATTTATTATCCAGTTTAAATACTTCACTTATTTCCTGTGTTTTAAGATTTCATTCTATAAA
>QRVH01000134.1 GCA_003458705.1 Eubacterium sp. AF22-9
TGATGCTAATATTGGAGTTTAAGGTGACACTTAATCATAAGTATCCGGTGCTAAGGATTTTGAAAATGTATATAATTATATATATTCATTATTGGTTGATGCTAATATTGGAGTTTAAGGTGACACTTAATCATAAGTATCCGGTGCTAAGGATTTTGAAAATGTATATAATTATATATATTCATTATTGGTTGATGCTAATATTAAAAAAGACACTGAGATACTTAATAGGGCACTTGATGAAATCAGGGCATGAGAGATACATGGAAAGAAGTTATGAACCGAACAAGGTCAATGAATAAGTAGGAGACAGGTATGACTACTAATTATCTTCAGATTATGATAGACAGTCTTAAGAAGAAGAAGGATATTCTTGATAAGATTATAGTTCTTAATGAGACTCAGAATAAGATACTTTCTAATACAGAGTTTGATCATGATGTATTTGAAAATAATATGCATGAAAAGGGTGAATGCATTGATGAATTGGAGAAGCTTGATGAAGGTTTTCAGAGTGTATTTGACCGTATTAAGGAAGAACTCAGTGATAATAAACAGATGTATTCTGATGAAATCGAAACTATGAAGACACTTATTAAAGCAGTTACAGAACTTGGCGCTAAGATAGAAGTTCAGGAAGCTCGAAATAAGGTTAAGGTTGAGGCAATGTTTCGCAGGGAACGTCAGGAGCATAAGGAAGCTAAAAGAAGTGCTTCAATGGCGAAGTCATATTATCAGAATATGAGCCGTGTAAGTGATGAACCTCAGTTTATGGATACGAAGCAGTAAAAGTTTTTTAAAAAGTTATATTACGGACTAAAGTTTTGGTACTAAGGTCCGATATATAAAGTACAAGGGAACAGAAAGTTTCCTGTAAACCATAACTAGGTGTAGCAAGGATGCTACATCACAATATAATTTCAAGGAGGAAAATATTATGGTAGTACAACACAATTTATCAGCAATGAACACAAACAGACAGATGGGTGTAGTTACAAGCGCACTCCAGAAGTCAACAGAGAAGTTATCATCAGGTTATAAGATTAACCGTGCTGGTGATGATGCAGCTGGTCTTTCAATCTCAGAGAAGATGAGAAGCCAGATCAGAGGTCTTAACAAGGCATCTGATAATGCACAGGATGGTATATCTCTTATTCAGGTAGCTGAAGGTGCTCTTAATGAGACACATTCAATTCTTCAGAGAATGAATGAGTTAGCAACACAGGCTGCTAATGATACTAACACATCTACAGATAGAACTGCAATAAAGGCTGAGATTGATCAGTTAACATCAGAAATCAACAGAATTCAGTCTACAACACAGTTCAATACACAGAATCTGTTAGATGGAAAGTTCACAAGCAAGAATCTTCAGGTTGGTTCTCTTAAGGGACAGGTTATCCAGATTAGCATCAGCAATATGA
>QRVH01000135.1 GCA_003458705.1 Eubacterium sp. AF22-9
TTCCGGCATTTGTTTTATCAAATGGCTCTAGTTTGGCTCTATTTGTGGGGAGAGTAATAGCAAGATTAAGGAGAAATTATGAAAAAGATAATTATATTAAGAGGTAACTCTGGAAGTGGAAAAACAACAGTAGCTAGAGCGTTGCAAAAAAAATTTGGATACAATACAATGATGATTTCACAAGATGAGATTAGGAGAAATATCTTGTGGGTTAAAGATGGCGTTGATACTAAGGCATTACCACTTATGATAGAACTTATGAAATATGGGTATGAGCATTGTGATGTGGTAATTTTAGAGGGCATCATGTATGATGAGTGGTATAGTCCTTTGTTCAAAACGGCAAATGAATTGTATGGAATGGATATATATGCGTACTATTTTGATATACCATTTGAAGAGACGGTCAGGCGGCATAATACACGAGATAAAAAACAGGAATTTGGTGAAGAAGATATGCGTAGATGGTGGAGAGAAAAGGATTTTTCATCAGTTTTTAATGAAAAAATTATTACACCTGATATTGATGCAGACAGTATTGTTGAAATGATATATATGGATTCAGCAAATGAAGGATAAGGGTATTACGAATGGCAAGAACAGAAAAAGTGATAATGACTAATATGTGTATGGTGTTTAGTGAAAACAGGGTACTTGTCCAAGATAAGACGGATGATGATTACTCTGGAATAACATTTCCGGGAGGACATGTGGAAAGAGGAGAATCATTTACAGATGCTGTGATACGCGAAGTGTGGGAAGAAACTGGATTGAAAATTTCAGAACCAAAACTTTGTGGGATAAAAGACTGGATGAAGGATGAGGAAACAAGATATATAGTGTTATTATATAAGACAGATAAGTTTGAAGGAATAGTTACTTCGTCTGAAGAAGGGGATGTATTCTGGCTAGCATTAGATGAAATGAAGCAGAGAAAACTTGCTTATGGAATGGATAAGATGTTGGAAGTATTTTTAAATGACAATATTAGTGAATATTTCTTTTTTGAAGAAAATGGAAAATGGATAGAAGAGTTGAAATAGTTTAAATAAATGCAAAGGAGTTTGAAGTGGATATTTTATTTAAGAATGATGATTTTGTATTTTCATACAGAGTTGGTGGAATATTGATACGCAATGGAAAAATTCTATTACAGCGTCCTAAGAATGATGATTATTCCATTATAGGTGGACATGTAGCAGCAATGGAAACAAGTATAGAAACTTTGAAGCGGGAATTTGAAGAAGAACTTCACACTAAAATAGAGGTAGATAATCTGCTGGCGATTGGTGAAATATATTTTCCATGG
>QRVH01000136.1 GCA_003458705.1 Eubacterium sp. AF22-9
TGTAGCGGGCATAGTAAGAATTTGAAGTTTGGTGCAGCAGATATAGGCGGAGTGTATTATTCAATTGCAAGCACATTTACACAACTGGCAGATAAAGAGGCAAGAGCGTTATGGCAACAGTATAGAGAAGATATGATTTCACGCGCAGGAATTTCTATTTATTTATTCGGCAATAAAAAACAAGATGATAATATAGTAGAGGCAAATGGAGTTAAAACAGAATTTGATATAGCAATTGAAGCTAAACATATTGTAATTCCAGTTGGATGTACAGGTTATATGGCTCAAAAATTGTGGGAGCAGATCAATTTGAATATTGAAGAATATTATGGTCAATTTGAATATTGAAGAATATTATGGTAAAGTAAATGATGAGGTAAGAAAGGTATTTCAGAGCCTTAATACAAAAATGTCAAATGATGAAATTGTGTCAAATATAGTTAAATTAATAAAGCTTCTAAGGAGGTAATAGAATTATGGCAAAGAGACAGGTGTTTTTTAGTTTTGAGTACAATAAGGATGCTTGGAGAGCAAGTCAGGTTAGAAATATGGGAAAAGTAGATAATTCCTCACTTTTTCTGATAATGACTGGGAAGAAGTAAAAGAAAAGACAGATGCAAAGATTAGAGAGTGGATTGATAATCAGATGGCAAAGCGTTCTTGTTTGGTAGTGTTAATTGGGGCAACTACATCAGGAAGAAAGTGGATAAATTATGAAATTGAAAAGGCATATGAGCTAAATAAGGGGATTGTAGGTATATATATACATGGATTGAAGGATAAGAATGGAAATCAAACAACAAAGGGGAGCAATCCGTTTTATAATATTTTGATAGGGAAAAATAAAGAACGTTTATCAAAATATGTTGAATGTTATGAAGCACCTCATTTAACAAGTACATATGTGTACGATGACATTAAAAATAATATAGAACAACTAATAGAAGATGCTATTAGTAATGCTGGAACATATTAATATTGAAATAGTAATGATTGCAAAATGCTTGCAAAAAGTCCACAAACGATAAAGAATATGTAGAATTTTAAGAATGATTATACCAAATACGGCAATGAAAAATCTTTTTAGACACAATATATAGTTGCCAAAATCGAGTTTGAATAATGGACAAAAATGCCGAAAACCTGTATTTATGCGGGTTTCCGGCATTTGTTTTATCAAATGGCTCTAGTTTGGCTCTATTTGTGGGGAGAGTAATAGCAAGATTAAGGAGAAATTATGAAAAAGATAATTATATTAAGAGGTAACT
>QRVH01000137.1 GCA_003458705.1 Eubacterium sp. AF22-9
AGGCTATTCAAACAAAATACAGGAGAAGCTTTTTCAAGATATTTATCTAAGGTAAGATTAGAACATGCTATAGTTTTACTGTCAAATACTGACAAACCAATAGATCAAATTGCATATGAATGCGGATTTAAAAGTACAAGCTACTTTAGTTATTCATTCAAAAAAGAATTCCTTGTTTCACCGCTTAAGTATAGGATGCAGATGAAGGGTTAATGTAATTAATGTCAAAAAACACCCCAGAACCGAAATTCTGGGGTGTAATAAATTGTATTGATATTACAAGATAAGATAACAACAACATTATTCCATCAATCCTAACATATCCTGTTCACTCCAATATTCATTTGGATATATTGATAGTTCTTCTTTATGCTTACGAATAATTCTTTCTGGTGATTTGGTATTATCATAAACATGCATAATATCGCATATATCAAGTAATTCTTTTATGTTATGATTCATATCTCATCCTGTCAACCAAAACAGCAGCTTCCATATTATTCATTCCTGTAGTCGCAACAACATCATCAGCATTAGTATATTTACCAACTTTATCAAAAAAAGTTGTTATTGTACTTTTCCCCGAGCCATTTGGTCATGCTAATACAAGAATCATCGGTTTTCTATTCTGCATACTTTCTTTCCCCATTCGCATACTCTACATAAGCCCGCTTTTTTCTTTATCATAACCTGCTATAGGTTTCTTACAAATCTTAGCTTTATTTATCGCTGCCTTAACAGCTTCAACCGCTCTTTCGTCCATTTCACTGTCTGATTCAGTCAATGTACTCTTCTCTTCTTCTCTGGATACAACTTTTATAATTCTACCACTCTTTGTGCTTACAGTTGTCATATAAATATCTCTCCATTCTAATTAATACGAAAATAGCTTTTTAATTACACTTAATACTTAACTATTATAATATATTCTATCACATTTTATAATCGAGTAGGATGGAAATTTAACTAAATTTCCCGACCTCTCACACCACCGTGCGTACCGTTCGGTACACGGCGGTTCAATCAACTTAACAAGTAACACACCTTTCGGTGTAGTAATCTGACAAAGAGACTAATCCAAATGAGGTTAGTCTCTTTGTACTTATAGCCTTTTGTATCCATGCTTTCTTACAAATATTCAAAGTATTTTATTTATTTGAATTATTCATCTGTTTCCTCAACAAGTATAATTCCAGATGATTGTTCTCTATTGTCAAAATTATTAATATAATATGCCAATATTTCCATTCTATTTTTTACTCTTTTG
>QRVH01000138.1 GCA_003458705.1 Eubacterium sp. AF22-9
ATATTGAAACTATACTTGATTCTTTTATTAATTCAAAATATATAGCAGATTATCATATATATAATGAATGTACTCCTGTGCGGGTAGAATACACATATATTGATAAATCAACCGGTTGTATATTTTTATCAGATTATAATGATAAATATAATTAATACCCGCTACAGGAATCAGGCCGTCTTTACGATGCTTTCACGATTCATTCCTGATTCAGCGGCTTCTACATAAGCAATTCCGTATGTTCCCGGACCTACATGAGTTCCAACAGAACAACCAATAGAGCTTACACCAACATTTCCATTAACATCTGATATGTAAGTAAGACTCTTATTAATAAATGTTTCTAAAGATTCAGAGCAGTTGATATGACCAAACATGAAATCTCTTGTAAGACTTAATCCGTCTTTGGTGAGCTTATCATGCATAAGTTTTTCAGCTGCTTTTTTTCCTCTTGTTTTTCCAATCACAACAACTTTTCCATCTTCAATACTTACAACCGGTGTTATATGAAGCATTGTTCCTGCAAATGCAGCCGCTCCTGAAAGTCTGCCACCCATTTTAAGATATTTAAGTGAACCAACAACTGCTGTAAGCTTGATGTATTTTGACATCTCTGTACATGCAGCAGCAATATCAGCCGCATTTACACCAGCATCTCTTAACTTTACTGCCTCTCTGATTAGGAGGGCTGTTCCAATCGAAGCACTTCTTGAATCTACCATGTATAGTTTCTTTCCTGTTTCTTCTTCAACATCTAAAGCAGCAAGGCAGGCACTCTGATATGTTCCTGATAAATCAGAAGATATGAATATTCCAAGTACATCATCCCCGGCAGCAACAGCTTCATTAAATACTTTCATGAATGTATCAGGGCTTGGCTGTGAAGTCTTAGGTAATTCATCACATTCAGCAAGTCTTGTATAAAATTCCTCGTGTGTTATCTCAACTCCATCTAAGAATTCTTCATTCCCAAACCTTACAGATATAGGAACAATCTGAATCCCCATTTTTCTTGCATCTTCTTTAGATATATCACATGTGCTGTCAGCAATAATTCTTAACATAATCATTCTCCTTTAAAGATTTTGATATATTTTGATATTCAAAGTTTCCTGTTGAATGTTATCATTTAATCAAATAATTGTCAAGAGTATTTTGATATTCAAAGTTTCCTGTTGAATGTTATCATTTAATCAAATAATTGTCAAGAGTATTTTGATATTCAAAGTTTTAG
>QRVH01000139.1 GCA_003458705.1 Eubacterium sp. AF22-9
AATATGGGAGTCAACAGAACAATGTGATATGTGTAGTGTATCTTCAGATGGGAGTCAACAGAACAATGTGATATGTGTAGTGTATCTTCAGATGGAGAATACATTTATCTTAATAATCATAAGTACTGTTATTATATGTGGGAATTATATGGCTTTTCAGAAAACAGATATATAGTTATTGATAAAGGTGGAAATGTTATTAATGAGATATTGTGTCCTGATGCATTGGCGTTATATTTTGGGGATGACAGGTATTTATTTTATAAAAGTATGAACGATGCAGAAGGTCTTATGTATATGAAAAAAGATGATATAGAGACTGGTGGAGATTGGAAGCAGGTGTTTGAATGACAAAGTATATAAGGCTGTTTAAGAAAGTCTGATATCAATGGCGTGTATAGTTGCACTATGCATTACTATATGGGTTGTTGTGGTAATGCTGACAGTTACAGCGTATGTATGCCAGACAGGTCAGTATCACTATACAGATGACAATATGGCAGTATATGCTTATGCAGTTTATCATGAGGCTTGTAATATGCCTTGTATTAAGCGTTGGCATAATGAAAATAATATACTTTGAAAGTTATAGGTTTTTCAGTGGGGGAATATGAGAAAAATTAATTTATTTATAGGGATGGTATTAACTACTGTTTTATTAGCTGCCTGTGGGCAGCATAATAAACCGGAATTTAAAGGAGACATATCTGGGGAAAATGATTTGGAGCAGACGCAGTCGTATTTTACTAATGGAATGCATGAAGTAACAAAATGTCCAACGGGATATTATTACATGTCAGAGCAGGAAATGGCAGGGGTTAATCTGTTAAAATATTATGATAATGAGGAACAGAAAAGCATAGTTCTATGCAACAAACCACAGTGCGAACATAATTCTAAGGAATGTATGGCATATCTGGATATGTCAGAATATAAGCCCAAAATATATTACTACAATTCTTTCATATATATGATTAGGATGAATGGGGATTTAGAGCAGATCAGTGCTGATGGTTCAGAACGGATTGTATTAGGAAATGTATGCAATTCAGGCAGTTCAGATCAGTGCTGATGGTTCAGAACGGATTGTATTAGGAAATGTATGCAATTCAGGCAGTTCAGATACAATAAATGTAAGTTTTAATGGGGATACAGCA
>QRVH01000014.1 GCA_003458705.1 Eubacterium sp. AF22-9
GTTCATCCTGAGCCAGGATCAAACTCTCATAAAAAGGTCTTTGCTTCGCAAAGCCCTACAAGTTACTTCGTAACTTGAGCTTATTGAAACTAACCAAAGTAGTTTGCCTCGTCAGTTATAAACTAACTAGCTTAAATAGTTTCACCAAAACTTACTGTTTAGGTTCGTGTATCTTTCGATACTCGCAAGATTCATTAATGAATCATTTTAAAATTCTCAAAGAATTTCAAGGTTGTCTTTCTATTCAGTTATCAAAGATCTGTATCGCTCAAACCCAGTATTTATCTGGTGTTTTAAGTCTTATTTGTTACCGCTTACCGCGGCGACTTGTATATAATATCATCAGGTGTACGCATTGTCAACAACTTTTTTCAAAAAGTTTCAAAAAAATTTAATTTTTCTCAAATATTGACATTTAATCAGAACTGACATGCCTGTGAAACCGCTTGTTTACTGGTTTTCTGCACATTTACACTGTAATCAGAAAGCAAAAACCTACTATTATATTCTTATACTCATTTCTAGTAGGTCAATTTTCTTGTCAGCCAAGATCTCTTATATAGAAAAACCTACACAAACATCTAATACAACTTATTGCGTAGGTCAATTTCAAGTAATGTGTCACTTCATTATATGAAATCTGACGAAAAAGACCTACCAAAGTACAATACTTAGATACTTTAGTAGGTCTCTGCTCTGAAACCGTAGCAATATTATAAGAAAAATACCCACTAATTCTGTTATCCGATAGCTTTTAGTAGGTGTTCACCACATAACACACACAGTAATGCCCGCAACACATCATCGCAAAACATCACCGTAGCGCATCCACTTAGCTCATCCTCTTAACACATTTTCCCAGCCCAAGCCATCATCACACTCACCTCAATTCCCCATTACAGGTCAAACAGTGACAACTGGTTGCTGTCTGTCATATCTCCAAGTATTCCAAGCTCTGAAAGCTTATCAATCGCTGACTGTCCTATCTTGGCTCGCTGGCGTAAGTCATCCTTTGATAAAAATTCGCCATCTCTGGCGGCTATCTCTATTGACTCTCCGGCGACTTCACCTACCTTTGATATAACCTTGAATGATGGCATAATCTTTCCATCAATTATCTGGAATGTTCTTGCCTTTGCCTTATATATGTCTATAGGTGTGAATTCATAGCCTCTTGCATGCATTTCCTGAACAATACGCATTACACCAAGTTCATCTTCTTCTGTATTAGAGATTGTTCCTTCTGCTTTCTTGGCTTTGTACTCAGCAATGTAGTGTTCAAGCCTTACAGGGCTCATAGCCATTTTCTCATAGTCAAATGCTGTGGCTCTTATACTGAAATAAGCTGTGTAATATGCAAGCGGATAGAACACCTTACAGTATGCAACACGCCATGCCATCATAACATACGCTGCAGCATGTGCCTTAGGGAACATGTACTTGATTCGCTCGCATGACCATATATACCAGTCCGGTACACCATGGTCAATCATATCCTGCTTCCACTCCGGCCATTCTTTACATTTGCCGGATGCGACCTTACCCTTTCGGACCATTTCCATTATCTTAAATGATTCCTCTGAATCAAGTCCCTTCTGGATAAGATATATCATAATATCGTCTCGTGTACATATAGCTGTTGAAATAGTAGCTTTTCCTTCTTTAATAAGAGTCTGTGCATTGCCAAGCCATACATCAGTACCATGCGCAAGTCCTGCGATACGTACAAGGTCTGAGAAATACTGCGGCTTGGTATCCATAAGCATCTGCATGGCAAAGTCAGTACCAAATTCTGGTATTCCAAGTGCTCCCAACTTTGTGCCGCCTATATCCTCAGGCTTAATTCCTAGCGCAGAAGTGTTCTGGAACAGTGACATAACCTCTTTAGAATCTAGTGGAATCTCAAGAGGGTCAATTCCCGTTAAATCCTGTAACATTCGTATCATTGTAGGATCAAGATGTCCTAAGATATCCAGTTTTAACAGGTTGTGGTCAATACTATGGTAATCGAAATGTGTTGTTACTATAGATGTCGTCATATCATTTGCAGGGTGCTGTACCGGTGTAAATGAATGAATCTCTTCACCAATTGGAAGTACAACAATTCCACCAGGATGCTGTCCTGTAGTTCTTCTAATATCAATACAGCCTTCTGCTATTCGTTCTATCTCACATTTTCTCTTAACAATAGGAGGCTTGCCCTCAAGTGCATTCTTTGCTGACTTCTCTTCAAAATACTTCATAACGAAACCATACGCAGTCTTTTCTGCGACAGTACCGATAGTTCCAGCTTTGAAGGTCTGCCCTTTTCCAAAGATAACCTCTGTGTAGGCATGAGCCTTACTCTGGTATTCATTGGAGAAGTTAAGATCAATATCAGGTTCTTTGTTTCCCTTGAAACCAAGGAAAGTCTCGAACGGAATATCAAATCCCATCTTATTAAGCTTCGCTCCGCATTTTGGGCATATCTTATCAGGCATATCGCAGCCTGCGCCTCCGGCAAATGCTTTGACTTCATCTGAATAGAAATCATTATAGTAGCATTTTGGACACAGATAATGCGGGCTTAACGGATTAACCTCGGTAATACCCGCCATTGTTGCTGCTAATGAAGAACCAACCGAACCTCTTGAACCAACCAGATAACCGTCATCATTAGATTTCCATACAAGCTTCTGTGCAATTATGTACATAACAGAATATCCGTTAGAGATAATTGAGTTCAGCTCTCGCTCTAATCGCTCAGTTACTATCTGTGGAAGCTCCGGACCATATATCTCATGAGCTCTATTTTCACAGATTGTACGAAGCATCTGGTCAGAGTTCTCAATGAACGGAGGACATTTATCCGGTCTTACAGGCTCAATCTCCTCACACATATCCATAATCTTATTAGTGTTGGTTACAACAACCTCGTATGCCTTATCGCTTCCGAGATAATCGCACTCATGAAGCATTTCTTCAGTAGTATGAAGATACAGCGGTGCCTGATTATCCGCATCATCAAAGCCTTTTCCTGCCATGATAATTCTACGATACACTTCATCCTCTGGATTTAAGAAATGCACATCACAGGTTGCCACAACAGGCTTGCCGAATTTGTCGCCAAGTTCTACTATTTTACGGTTCAGATTGCGCAAATCCTCCTCATTCTGGACATAACAGTCCTCTTTCTCAATCATAAACCTGTTATTACCAATTGGCTGTATCTCAAGATAGTCATAGAAATTAACTATTCTCGCTATCTCTGCTTCTGAACGACCATTTACAAGACTTCTGAAAAGCTCACCTGCCTCACACGCACTTCCTATAATAAGACCTTCCCTGTACTGGTTAACAAGACTCTTCGGTATCTTAGGGAATCTGTTAAAGTACTGCAAATGTGATGCAGAAACAAGTCTGTACAGATTAATCCTTCCCATCTCATTAGAAGCAAGAATTATGCAGTGATACTGATGAAGCTTCTTGATGGCGTTCTCATCCATCTTACCCTCTTCATTAAGCTTATCAACATCCGGAATATCCCTGTCGTAAAGCATTTTAATCATCTTGACAAATATGTCTGCAGTCGCAGCAGCATCGTCAACCGCCCTGTGGTGGCTTTCAAGTACAACATTAAGATGCTTTGTAAGCGTATCCAGCTTATAATTATGAAGATTTGGCATAAGGAACTGCGCAAGAAGCACTGTGTCTATAATGGTAGTATCCACATTTATACCAATCTTCTCTGCCTTATTGATTATGAAGCTTGTATCGAATTCCGCATTATGTGCAACCATTACAGCACCCTCGCAGAATTCAAGAAACTCAGGCAGAATCTCCTCTATCTTAGGTGCATTCATAACCATCTGGTCATTAATGTGCGTAAGCGTCTCAATTCTGAATGGAATAGGAATCTCAGGATTAACAAATGTAGAGAATCTGTCTACTATCTCACCATTGCACACCTTGACTGCACCTATCTCTATAATTCTGTCAACTTCCGCAGAAAATCCCGTTGTCTCAAGGTCGAACACAACATATGTATCGTTAAAGCTCTGTCCTCTCGGATTCGTTACTATCTGCTTGGTATCATCAACAAGATAAGCCTCGACTCCGTATATTATCTTAAAATCAAGCTTCTCACCCTTCTTGGCATAAGAGCCTTTGAGGTCGATCATCGTATGGAATGCATCTGTAAATGCCTGCACAACACCGTGGTCAGTAATTGCAATTGCCTTATGTCCCCATCTGATTGCCTGTTTGATAATATCAGATACATAAGACACACCATCCATATCACTCATCTTAGTATGGCAGTGCAGCTCAACTCTCTTATGAAGTGCGAGGTCATTACGCACCTGTCTTGTATCAGAGCCTTTTCTTATGCCCCACACATTGGCAATTGATATTTCCTGGTCGTACTTGTCAAATGTAGCATTACCCTTAATCTTTAAGAAATTCCCCTTCTTGATAACACCTGAAAGCTCCGGTACCTGCTCATTTTTTGCAAATACCTTCACTGTAATTGTGTCTGTAAAATCTGTCACGTTGAACATAATAATAGTTCTTTCGTTACGGATTTCACGCATTTCAACATTACGGACCATACCAGAGATAATAACATCTCCGATTGCCGTATCTATCTGTTCAATCGGTGTTACATCACCGTCAAAATCTCTTCCATATAAAACATCTTCGTTAGCAGGCTTTCTGCTGTATGTCTTAAGCTCTTCCCTGCCTCTGTTATCGCTTGCAAAAAATGCTGCTCTAGCCGCCTTCTGCTTGGCTGCTGTCTCAGCTTTCTTTGCTGCCTTCTGTTCAGAAGTAAGCTTCTTATCATCCCTGCCGTCGGCATTATCTTCTGCTGCCGCCATCATATTATTCTCAATTTCTTTGACACGAAGATTAATCCTGTATGCATTTTCTCTCTCGTACTGGCTTTCCTTCTTCTTGGCATACTGATACTCAACATCTATCTCAAACCCGAATCTGTTCAGGAATATTTTCTTGAAATAATCTGTAAGTGTATCTGCATACTGATGTGCAAGAAAGCTGTCCTCAATCGTGAATACAAGCATATCCTCTTTCTCGAACTCCCACTGGGAATTCTTTAAAAGATTATATTCAAGTGTCCAGTATTTCTCCAGCTCTGCAAGGATACTGTCATAATATATATCCATTACAGTCTGTGGCGTATACTGTGCTGACAAAACATATCTGTCGATAATCCGCACATCCATGTTGGATATACGGAATATCTGTTTCTTTAATGCATCCTCAACCTTGAATATTATTGGTTTTTCTATTACCCTGTCACTCTTTATATAAACGCGTGCCAGAGAATTGGTCGATGTTTTCGAGACTTTAGTTACTTCAACATTCTCAAAATACACCGCCAGATCCTCTGGCAGCTTCAGCGTCTTAAACACTTCAAAAAATCTGTACATATGTATCACTCATTCCAATTATCAAGTTCATACCTGAGTGTATCAAGAAGTTCCTCTTCTGGAACCTTCTTAATAATCTCTCCATGTTTAATAAGTACTCCGCAGCCGTCACCGCCTGCAATTCCAAGATCAGCTTCCTTTGCTTCTCCCGGTCCGTTAACTACACATCCCATTACAGCAAGCTTCAAGTCAAGGTCATACCCTGAAACCATTTTCTCAACCTTTCCTGCAAGGTCTATAAGATTAATTCTTGTTCTTCCGCATGTAGGGCATGAAACAACCTCTATTCCACCTTTTCTTAAGCCAAGAGTCTTAAGTATCAGTTTCGCAGCCTCTATTTCCCTTACAGGATCATCTGTAAGAGAAACTCTTATTGTGTCACCAATTCCCTGATTCAGTATAAGACCAAGTCCGATTGATGACTTAATGCTTCCTGAGAATATTGTTCCAGACTCAGTAATTCCAACATGAAGCGGATGATTAGTCTGTTTTGCAATAAGCTCATGTGCTTTAACACACATCATTACATCAGAAGATTTGATGCTGACAACAAGATTATCATAACCTAAGTCTTCAATAATCTTAACCTTGTCAAGTGCGCTCTCAACTATTCCCTCTGCTGTTACTCCGCCATATTTCTCAATAAGGTCTTTCTCAAGTGAACCGCTGTTGACACCAACCCTGATTGGTATATTTCTTTCCCTTGCAACATCAACAACAGCCTTTATCTTGTCTGTTCCGCCGATATTACCCGGATTGATTCTAATCTTGTCAGCCCCATTCTCCATTGCCATAATAGCCATCTTGTAATCAAAATGTATATCTGCAACGAGAGGTATCTCTATCTGCTTCTTTATCTCTTTGATTGCAAGTGCAGCTTCCTTAGTTGGAACTGTGCATCTGATGATTTCACAACCAGCTTTGGTAGCTCCTTAATCTGCGCTACTGTTGCAGCAACATCTTCTGTATGTGTATTAGTCATTGACTGGATAAGAATAGGATTGCCACCACCTATAACACATTTTCCTATCTTAACAACTTTAGTATTATCTCTGTACATAACCCCTGTGTCCTTTCTGTATTAGAACAATGCCATTATATCTTTAAACAATACAACAACCATAAGTATGACAAGAAGTATCATACCTATGAAATTAACAATTCCCTCATGCTCTCTCTTAACCGGCTTGCCTCTTAATGCCTCTATTATAAGGAATACAAGTCTGCCTCCGTCAAGTGCCGGAATTGGCAGCAGATTCATTACTCCTAAGTTGGCACTGATAAGTGCTGCAAGATTCATAAGATTAAGGAATACATAAAATGCACCATCTGCCTTACTTTCCTCAACAATCTCACTCATTGTGCTGACAGTTCCGACAGGTCCTAACAATGAATCAAACCCAATCTTTCCTGTAAATAACATACCAAGGCTCTGAATTACAGTCTTGACACTGTATCCGACTTCCTTGACTGAATACTTGAGTGTGCCGATTGGAGAAACCTTTACTCTGTCTCCATATACAACAAATCCCACATCATAGCTTTCTACTTCAACCATCTTAGGCTCAACTGTTACATCAACATTTTTACCATCTCTTGCAACTGTGAATGTGACACTGTTTCCACCGCTTGAAGTTATAGCCTCTGTTATCTGCGAATTAGTCTCCATTGTGACTCCATTCACAGCCTTAATAACATCATTGGCTTTAAGTCCTGCTGATTTGGCTGGTGAATCGTCAGACACTGAGCTTATTGTACAATTCTCAGATATCATTATTCCAACCTGATACTTCTGTTGCTTAATATGCTCCGGAGTAACAGTTGTTGTCATCTTTTCACCGTCTCTTGTAAATGTTATATTAAGAGCCTTATCTGCATTATAATACCTGTAAAAATAAAAATCTCTGTAAAATGTTACCTTATGCCCATTAACCTTAGTTATGACATCACCTTCCTGAAGCCCTGCTTCTGTGGCTGGCGAATTATCTTTAACATCATCAATGTCACACGGATCATAGCCAAGACTTCCGACAATAACTACTGCACACACGAAAGCAAGAAGGAAATTAAATACCGGTCCTGCTGCTATAACCGCAATCCTTGCCCAGACTGATTTGCTTGCAAATGACTTTTCCATGTCATAACCATTTTCAATAGCAAGCTTTCTTTTCTTAGCTTCCTTCTCTTCATCCGTAAGCTCTTCGTCATCATCTTCTTCTGACTGTATAACACTCATCTCAAGGAACTCATCTCCAAGCATCGTACATGCACCGCCAAAAGGAAGTGCTTTAATACAATATTCCGTCTCACCTTTTCTGAAATGTATCAGCTTCGGTCCGAATCCGATTGAGAATTCAACTACAGTTATGCCATTAGCCTTAGCTATTATAAAATGTCCGAATTCATGGACAATAACAATTATACTGAGTACAAGAATCGCCAGAATTACATTAAGAACCAACTCCTACCACCTGCTTTCTATCATGTCTGTTACTATCTTCTGTGTAGAGAGAATCTGCTCTACTGTTGGATTATTGATATAATCCACTTCATTCATGGCGTATTCTATAATATCCGGAATATCCAGATATTTTATCTTTCTGTCTAAAAATCTTGCTACAGCTACTTCGTTAGCTGCATTAAGCGCAGTCGGGATATTTCCCCCGCGTGCTGCTGCCTCGTAAGCAAGCTTAAGTCCCTTGAAAGTCTCCATATCCGGCTTTTCAAATGTAATCTTAGCCAGTTCATAGAAATCAAGTCTTTCTGTGTTAAGCTCTCTTCTTTCAGGATAATAAAGAGCATACTGTATAGGAAGTCTCATATCAGGACTTCCAAGCTGTGCCATAACAGCTCCGTCCTTGAATTCAACCATTGAATGGATTATGCTCTGTGGCTGGACTATAACCTGAACCTTCTCGGCAGGTACTCCAAAAAGCCACTGTGCCTCCATCACCTCAAGCCCTTTATTAACCATAGTAGAAGAATCTATTGTTATCTTACGTCCCATAGCCCAGTTAGGATGCTTAAGTGCATCCTCTAACTGTACATTTTCAAGGTCAGCTCTTTTCTTTCCTCTGAACGGGCCACCTGAAGCTGTAAGAAGAATCTTCTCTATCTCGCCGCGGTTCTCACCATTAAGGCACTGGAATATTGCTGAATGTTCACTGTCCACAGGATATATATTAACATTACATTCCTTGGCAAGGCTCATAATAATATGACCTGCACACACAAGTGTCTCTTTATTGGCAAGTGCAATGTCCTTATGTGCTTGATAGCTTCAACTGTAGGTGTAATTCCCATCATACCTACAACCGCTGTGACAACAATTTCTGCACTCTCAATTGTTGCAGCCTCAATAAGACCTTCGTCACCACTTACAATCTTAACATCCATATCACCGATAAGAGTCTTTAACTCTGGAACAAGTTCTTCTTTACCTATACATACAAGCTGTGGCTTGAATTCACGGACCTGTTCTGCAAGGTCAGAAACCCTTGTACCTGCTGCAAGTGCAACTACATTAATATCAGCATTTCTTCTGATAACATCTAATGTCTGTGTTCCAATTGAACCAGTTGAACCAAGTATCGAAACGTTCTTCATTATCAACCTCCAAAGACTTTGTTAATAACCTCTATTGACCAGTAAACAACAGGTGCAGTGAATATAGCACTGTCGAATCTGTCCATAATTCCACCATGTCCCGGTATTAACTTTCCATAGTCTTTCACATCATGATTTCTCTTAATAGCAGATGCAGCCAGGTCTCCGAATATAGACAGGAATGCACCTATGAAGCTGGCTATTGCAAATGTATATACAGGATGTACAAGTACATCTGACATCTTAGAGCTTATAGCAAATCCATATCCAAAGCCAAGAAGTGTCGCACCAACAACTCCACCTATTGCACCCTCGTAAGTCTTCTTAGGTGAAAGCTTTGGAGTCATCTTATGCTTTCCTAGGAATACACCTGTGAAATATGCACATGTATCATTGCCCCATGAAGACACGAATATAAGCCATACGATATATATTCCATCCTGCAGCATTCTTACCTGATAGATATAAGAAAGTGTTACAGCAACATATACTATACTGAAGAATACCCACATAACATCTTCTGTCTTGTATTTTGGAAATGTAAATACATAAACTGACATCATAAGTATGCATGAAGCAACAAGAAGCAGTAAAATATATGCCGGATCATTAAGCAAAAGAATAAAATAATAAGTAATTGCCGCTATATATCCTACAACTGCCAGTCCTGTCTTCTCAAGCTTCTTAACTTTAATAAGCTCATACATTCCAACAAGTGAAATAAACAGACTGAACCCAAATGTAACCCAGCCTCCGAAATACAGGCATGTGAAAAGTATGACTATGAGCACAGCTCCACTCATAATTCTTGTACGCATAATCTACTCCTCCTTAACTCCACCAAATCTTCTTTCCGTCTTATTGTATTTCTCAAATGCTTTAATAAGTTCTTCCCTGTCAAAATCAGGCCAATAAATATCTGTGAAATAAAATTCTGTATAAGCAAGCTGCCAGCACAGATAATTAGATAATCTCTGCTCACCGCTTGTTCTTATAAGTAAATCCGGATCTGGCAATTCCCAAGTATCAAGATTATTACTTATTGTATCTTCATCTATATCTTCAGGCTTAAGACTTCCTTCTGATACCTTGCCGGCAATCTTTCTTACCGCTCTTGTTATCTCATCTCTTCCACCATAATTAATGGCTATAGTAAAATTAAGCCCTGTATTATTCTTGGTTTTCTCTTCAAGATTATTGATACTGTCTATAATATCCTGGCTGAGTTCATCTTTTCTTCCAATAACTCTGCATCGCACATTATTCTTCATGGATTTCTTAACACAATCCTTAAGATAAGTTCTTAAGATTCCCATAAGAGTACTTACTTCTTCTGTTGAACGTTTCCAGTTCTCTGTTGAAAAAGCATATACAGTAAAATACTTTACACCAAGCTCATCTACGACATAAAGCATATCTTCAACAACTTTGCTTCCCTGCACATGTCCCATTGTTCTTGGGAGATGTCTTTTCTTAGCCCATCTTCCATTACCATCAAGAATAACGGCAACATGCCCCGGAATCTTTAATCCGAGACTCTCGTTAAATGTATCCATATCTATGATTCCTCTCGCAATTCATTCAATTACAAAAAGGCTGTTGTAAAATATCCAACAGCCCTGACATTTTCTTAAACTGTAAGTATCTCTTTAGTCTTATCATCTATAGCACTATCAATCATAGCAATATACTTATCAGTAATCTTCTGAATTTCATCCTCTGAATTCTTAGCTTCATCATCAGAGATATCTCCTGCCTTGTTCTCTTTCTTTATTGCATCGTTGGCATCTCTTCTGATATTACGGATAGCAACCTTGGCATTATCACCCTTCTTCTTGATATCCTTAGCAAGTTCTTTTCTTCTGTCTTCTGTTAATTCAGGGAACACAAGTCTGATTGTCTTACCATCATTGTTAGGTGTAAGCCCTAAATCTGAAACAAGAATTGCTTTCTCAATATCCTTAATAAGGCTTGCTTCCCAAGGCTGAATCTGAATCATTCTTGCTTCTGGTACAGAAACATTGGCAACCTGCTGGATTGGTGTAGGTGTTCCATAATAATCAACTCTTAATCTGTCAAGAATATGTGGATTAGCTCTTCCGGCTCTTATTGTTACATATTCTTCCTTTAAGTTGTCAACTGACTTCTGCATTCTTCCTTCAATATCTTTAATATTTTCCATAAAATCCTCCATTAATATTATATTAATCAACAGTTACTACTGTTCCATTAAACTTTCCTGATAAAGCATTAACTATGCTGTTCTCTTCTTCAAGTCCGAATACCATAAGAGGCATCTTATTCTCCATGCACATAACTGAAGCCGTCATATCAATAACTCCAAGCTTCTTCTCTACAACTTCGTTAATTGAAATTGTATCATACTTCTTGGCTGCCGGATTAATCTTAGGATCGCTGTCATATATTCCGTCAATAGCCTTTGCAAGAAGAATAGCATCTGCATCAAGTTCAATAGCTCTTAATACAATACCTGTATCTGTTGAGAAATATGGATGTCCTGTTCCTCCTGCAAAGAATACAACCATGCCTTTTTCAAAATACTTATTAGCTCTGTCTTTAGAGAAAAGCTTTGTCATGCTTCCACATTCAAATGGTGTAAGAATATTAGTCTTAAGTCCCTGTGAACGGAATATCTCTGAAACATAAATACAGTTCATAATTGTTGCAAGCATACCTATCTGGTCAGCCTTAGTTCTGTCGATATTATCATTAGAACGGCCTCTCCAGTAGTTACCACCACCAATAACTACGCCGACATCTGTTCCTTTGTCAACTATTGTCTTAACCTGATTAGCAATATTCTCTATAAGTTCATCATTATAGCCGCCCTCTTTCTTAGCAAGAGCCTCGCCACTAAGTTTAAGTATTACTCTTTTAATGTTATCCATACGTGCCTCCGGTTATTTATTCTTCTTTGTCTTAATATTAAATATGTTATCCATATTAACTTCTGCATAGCACTGTGAACAGCGTCCATCAATAGTAGCACCATTATTAATCTGTACTGACTTTGACTTGATGTCTCCAACTATAACAGCTGAAGAATCTACAACTACAGGTCCGTGTACATCTATGTCTCCCTTGACAGCACCTGCAATGACAGCTGAAGTTGCAACAATATTACCAACTATTACAGTTCCCTGTCCAATCTTAACTGAACCCTTAGCTTCTATATCGCCGTCAATCTGTGCATTATTGGCAAATACTTCGTTGGCCTTGGAATTGCCTGTAATGCTTCCATTAACTGTAAGCTTTCCTCTGCATGAAACATTTCCTTCAACTGTACCGAATAAATCGATTGATCCCAAAGAATCAAGGTCACCATTAATAGATAATCCTTCTGTAATAACTGCTGTCTCATCAGCTACATAGTCATCATCCTGCACAGGTGTGCTGACAGAACTGTCATTGAATTCTTTTGCTGGCTGTTCTGATTTATGTGGAACTTCTTCAACCGCATTATTATTCTTGCTTTCAGACTCCTGTGCTTCTTTCTTATAATCTTCAGCCATCTTGGCAAGTTCTGGATCATCAAGAGTATTAACCATTAAATCCTCATCTCCATCATCTGTTGCGTTTTCTAATTCTGCATCAGAGAGTCCATTAACTGCCTCAGACAGATCTTCTTTAAAATCTTTAAAAAATCCCATTAAATCATCCTCCATATTAATACTGCGGTTTTCACAAAACATTACAGTTTGAAAAGATTATATCATATCATAGACAATTTTAGAAGTGTTATGACAAATTTTTCATTGCTGCATGCATAAAAAAATCCCCGATCTGTCTTTTGACATTCGGGGATTTCTATAATTATGATAACTACAATTACTTTAACTGAGCTGCAACTTCTGCTGCGAAGTCTTCGTTCTTCTTCTCAAGACCTTCACCAGTCTCAAAACGAACATATCCCTTAACTGTGAAAGCACCGTTTGCCTTAGCAACTTCTGCAAGATACTTAGCAACTGACTGCTTTCCATCCTCAGCCTTAACATAAACCTGATCCATAAGGCAGATTTCCTTAAGCTGCTTAGATACACGACCTTCTACTAATCCGTTGAAAATCTTATCAGCTACGATATTAGCCTCATCAGCTAATGCAAGTTCTGCTAACTGTGCAGCTGCTTCCTTTGAAAGGAAGTTGAATAAATACTGCATGTTGCTCTTGTGCTCTTCGTATGTTGCAATATCAGCATCGCTCCATACCTTATCATTAATAGCCTTGTCAATTAACTTATTTAAGATTGGCTTTGGAAGAGAAGCTGGATCATTTAATGCACTCTTCTCTGTGATTTCTCTTAACTTAGCAAGTTCATCAGCTGACATATCTTCTCTGCTGAGGTACTGTGGGTTCATAGCTGCAATCTGCATTGCTACATTTGTAAGAGCTTCCTTGATTGCGTCGTTAGAAGCACCGTCTGCTGCAACAAGAACACCGATTCTTCCGCCACCGTGAATATATGAAGCTACACAGTCACCTGTAATCTTCTGGAATCTTCTAAGAGAAAGCTTCTCACCGATTGTAAGAGTCTTTTCTTCAAGTTCTGACTGCATGCCAAGGATAGCGCATACATCTTCACCATCTCCAGCCTTATCAACTGGAGCCTTAAGTGCCTTATCTGCAACTGCCTGAACAAATTCCTGGAATGTAGCGTTCTTAGCTACGAAATCTGTCTCTGAGTTAACTTCTACTACAACTGCTGTATTGCCATCAGATGCAACTCTTGTAATACCTTCTGCTGCAATTCTTCCTGCCTTCTTCTCAACCTTAGCTGCTCCGCTCTTTCTAAGAACATCAACAGCTGCTTCCATATCACCATCTGTCTCTGTAAGAGCCTTCTTACACTCCATCATACCTGCGCCAGTAGACTCTCTAAGTTCCTTAACCATTGCTGCTGTAACTGCTGCCATTATAATATCCTCCAATAAAAATAATTTTAAAAAATGCTTCAACCTGATAATATGTCAGGCTGAAGCATACATAAACTTAAGTCGGTACTTAAATATTAAGCTTCCTCAGCTACTTCTTCCTCTACAGCTGGAGCTGCTTCTTCACCCTGATTAGCTTCGATAACTGCATCTGCCATCTTAGCAACGATTAACTTAACAGCTCTGATAGCATCATCATTACCAGGGATTACATAATCTAATTCATCTGGATCACAGTTTGTATCTGCAATACCGATTAACTTGATACCAAGTGCATGTGCTTCCTGAACACAGATTCTTTCCTTCTTAGGATCAACAATGAAGATTGCATCTGGGAGCTTCTTCATTTCCTTGATACCGCCAAGGTTCTTCTGAAGCTTCTCAAGTTCCTTCTTAAGGTTGATAACTTCCTTCTTAGGAAGAACATCAAATGTTCCATCTTCCTGCATTGTTTCGATTTCCTTAAGTCTTGCAATTCTGCTCTGGATTGTCTTGAAGTTAGTAAGCATACCGCCTAACCATCTCTCGTTAACATAGAACATTCCACAACGCTCTGCCTCTGTAGCGATAGCGTCCTGAGCCTGCTTCTTTGTACCTACGAAAAGAATTGTACCACCATCAGCAGCGATATCAGAGATTGCCTTATAAGCCTCATCAACCTTACCTACAGACTTCTGTAAATCGATGATATGGATACCATTTCTCTCTGTGTAGATGTACTCAGCCATCTTAGGGTTCCATCTTCTTGTCTGATGTCCGAAGTGAACACCTGCCTCAAGTAACTGTTTCATTGAAATTACGCTCATTTTGATACCTCCATTGGTTAATTAATCTTTTGCAAGTTTCTTCTTTTGCGGCCACCGGCGCGTAAACCGGCACCAGCCGTAAAATCCACCTGCATGTTTTTTTCACACAAAGTGTATTATATCAATACATGCAATATATTGCAAGTATTTTTTTATTTTGTTTGCGTAATTGTTTTAGCAATCGTCTCATATGAATCGCCAGGTTTAAGTCTGTATGTACCATCACGCATTTTTCTGTCATATCCGGAAGTATACATATATGTATAAAACTCTGTTTTATTATCTATAATTCCTGCATCAAATAATATGTCTGCAGCCTGTGCTGCTGTATATACTCCCGAAAATACAAGTTCAACCTCTCCGCTTCCATCTCCTGTCGTAATCTTAACTGTCGGACGCTGTGTTGATGCTTCCTGTGAAGCCACTGTCTCTGTTTTTGTTTCAGATACGGTTGTGGCCTGTATTGTACTCTCATTCTCCTGTTTCTGGCTTTCAGTTTCTGTCTCTGACTCTGCATTTTCAGTTCCTTCTGTAGAACTTTCTGTTGTAAATGCTATTACTGAACCAGTTCTCTGATTTTCATTGTTATCTGTAACAAGTGCTTTATTATTGTTTTGTATTTTACCGGCAACCATAAGCACAATTGTTGCAATTATAAGTCCTGCACCGAATCCGCGCATATAATATTTAAATTTCATGATTATTTACCGCCTTTATACAGATCAATAACAAGCTTGACCTCACCAATTCCAAGATTCAGCTGCTTTGCAATTTCCTTCACAGATACCCCCATTTCATTCAGCTTCAAAATTTTCTCATTACTAGACATATCAGGATCAAGCTTTTCAACCTGTCTGTTCACTTTTCTTTTACCTTCAGAAGACTTGATTTTCTCATTATTTTTCTTATTTAATGCAGTTAATCTTTCTTTAGCTATATCCTTTGTATCCATGGAATCTTTTTCCTGCTTCTTTGATTCATTTACAGCATCAGTATTATTATCAGCCGGAACATCATCTGATGCCTTAACTTCAGCATGAATCTTTTCAACCTGTCTCTTGGTATTATTCGCATCTTTTACAGTAGTCTTAATCTCCTTTGCTTTTTCATTAAGCATATCATATAAAAACACTGTCTCGTTGTGATTTCTGTTGATTTCGCCAAGTACACTCTCTGCATATTCATTCATTTCAAGTATTTTGGTATTAGATATCTTATCAAGTGCTGCCTCTGTTTTTTCAGACAAACCATTAACCTGATCATCAATTATCGTATCAATCTGCTGTTTTATTTTATTCTTCTGTTCATCTGTCAAATCAGTTGATACCGTTACTTCTTTCTTATCACTCTGATCCGAAAAATTCATAACAACACTGACTATAACGCATATTATGCCCGCTACTATCAGAAATATTTCAATTGCGTTCATTACTTCCTCCAAATATTACACCTTAACATCAAAATCCACACTGCCCTGGCCTTTTATAATAACCCTGCCATCATCTTTCTGCTTGTGTGAATGTCCTTTTTCATTGCTATATTCATTATTGCTTTTATCTTTAGCATCATAATGTCCTTTTTCATTATCAGCATTGTCCTTTTTATTAACCTGCTGAGAATGCTGTTCAACATTCTTTTCAACCTGCTGGGTTATGCCCTGCTGTTCAGTCATAGGTCTTGTTTCTGCATTGTGCTGTGCTTTAGAAACATTATTCTGCTGCTGTATCATTGCAAATTCTATCGGCTTAATAACCATATGATACCTCCATCCAAATGCGTTCTAAATTGCAGCGCATTTAATATCTGCTCCTTCTTTAACAAACTGGCAGTAGTCATATTTCTGCTTGATGAACATACACTGATCACCAAATACCAGTTTAACTCCTACATAAGCTGCGTCATACACTTTGATGCACGCTCTTTTTTCTCCACCTATCTGTGTCCTTAACTCTTCAAGCTCTTTCTTCTGCTTTGTTATCTCCTGCTCAAGCGTTATAAGATTACGCATAGTCTTAGTCTGAAGATCATGTTTTTCAGCATCAAGGCTTCCTTCCAGCTCCTGCTTTTTCCTGAGCACAGAAAGAATCTGATTCAGCTGGATTTTATTATTGCCCAGCTTATCAAGGCTGTTCTTTAATTCATCCACTCTTCGTTTCATTGCAGGATCAACACCAACACCAACTGTTGTATTAGTTCCCATCGCATTGCCTATTGTCTTGGCTTCTATCATATATACAGCCTTTACATCTCCACCGATTATCAGACCATTCTTTCCTGAGGCTTTTATCGTTTCCTTGGCTGTAACCTTACTATGTAATATTGAATCCGCTTCTATGTTTCCACCTGCTGATACACTTTCAGCACTCTCTATGAATTTCGAAACAATATTACCTCCAGCCTTAACCACAGCCTTCGTCATTCCCTGGATTCCTCTGTTAAATGTAATTGAACCTCCGGCAATAACCGTAGCTCCTTCAACAATTCCGCTTACAGTTATATTACCTGCTGCCTTCACAGTAAAGCCAGCAACCACATTTCCTTTTATTACTACATCTCCGTCATAATCTATATCACCTGTAGAATTATCAACATTAACAAGTTCAAGTACATTTGAAACAAATATTTTATCGCCTTCTAATACCACATGCCCACTAACCTGTGATATGAGTTCTTTACCATCCTCTGACTGAACAAGATTTTTACCATGTCTGAACACCACATGATTAACCTTTTTAGGCAGTACTCTTCGCCCTAATAAATCTATGCCGTCATCTCCTCTGTCCTCTCTGTGCAGCACAGCTACAACATCGCCTTTGTTAACATGATTAATATTCTCAAGCGTGTGAAAATCCACAGTGCCATCATCATTTATCTTTGGGCGCGGCTTCAATTCAGTATTAAACTTATATTCAATATATCCGTCATGTCCGTCTCTTGGTGCAGTTCCTTCTGCAACATTATATGCCTTACCATATTCCCTGACCGAAAGCATCTGCTCAATACTGTTATTATCTATACCATGTTTAATGCCCAAATACTGTAAATCTTTTACGATTTCTTCCATTGTGAGCATATCTGCTCCTACAAAAGGCGGATAAAAAACCGCTTCTGCTCTCATACAGTCTGCACTTATACGGTAATCGCCAAATTCATCATACGGATGAACTATCTCTTCAGATACTTTAACTTCTGTTTCTGTATTACAGCCTGCCTTAACAGCCTGACCGAGTTTTACAGTGTCACAATTTATCTTCTTCTTATCAATGTAATACAATACATCATCAATACTTACCGGTCTGTTTCCATCCTTTGGAGGAAAAACTATAAAATACAGTCCGTCTTGTCTGGCATCAAATTGAAAATATCCAGTCCTGCAGTTATCTATCATGCCATAATCCCCTTTTAAAATTATATGTTATAAAGTAAATACATAATCACCTAATAATTTTTTCATTTTATTAAGTGCTTTGGTATGTAGCTGTGATACTCTTGACTCGGAAACCTCAAGTGTAAGACTTATTTCTTTTAATGTCATTTCTTCATAATAATACAAAACAACAACACTACGTTCCTTCTCTGTCAGCGAGTCAATCGCTTTTACCATCATTTTCTTAAGTTCTTCTTTTTCCATGGCATCTTCTGGCTGGTCAAAATGTGAATTACCAACCGATTCCATCTTAACTTCACTTCCAGCTTCTGTATATTCATCAAGTGATATAAGGTTAGATGCCTTCATTTTCCCCTGCCAGTCTGACAATTCATCCTGTGTTATTCCTAACTCAGCAGCAAGCTCCTCATCACTTGCAATATGCCCTGTTTCGCTTTCTATCTTAGCCATTGCAGCTTCTATGCGTTTTTGCTTCTGTCTTAAAGATCTCGGTATCCAGTCCATTTTTCTTATCTGATCAAGAATTGCACCTCTTATTCTTAAACTGGCATATGTTTCAAACTTTACATTCTTGCCATAATCAAACTTATCAATAGCATCAATAAGTCCGAATATTCCATAACCGACAAGATCATCATATTCCACATTATATCCCAGATACATGTTAAGTCTGCCAGCAACCAGCTTAACAAGCTGTGCATACTCAACTATCAATTCATCCCTGTACTCATTGCTACGGTAGATATGTAATTCTTCCACAGTTTATCTCTGCCTGCCTCATCCATGGTCAGTGCCCCCAAAATAATAAAATATGTAAAAATAATAACATAAATCTGGCTTTAGCGCCACTATTATTCTTCATCTGCTGTTTCTTGTTCTTCTGTCTGTTCCTGTTCTTCCTCTTGTACTGTATTTTCTTTATCCTCTTTATTCTGTACAACTTTATTAAGTGCAAATCTGATAAGTACTCCGCATATATAAAAGCCAACCATAACGGCTATCAGTATCCACATAAAATTAACCAGTGAATATCTATGTACAATCATGATAACACTGGTTATAAATCCTGCCAGCAATGTAATCAAAGCTGGCACATTTCTGAATTTATTCATAAAGCCTCCAATTATTCAATCAGCATGTTCATATTATAAATTATATAGCTTTCTGCGGTTTACCTACTGCTTTAATAACATAATCACCTGTCTCCGAATAAAACTCCACTGTTCTACCAAAATTTTCACCACAATCCTGTGACAGAATTCTTATATTGAGACTTTTTAATTTTTGTTTTACCGCAATTACATTGCGTTCCCCTACTCTTAAAGCTTCATTATTGGTCCTGTTAGCAAACATCTGCGCACCACCGGCTATCTTAGCTACAAGCCTGCTGTCATTAGCTCCTAAAGATTTCATCTGTTTTATCAGTTCATCTATACCAGTATCTGCAAACTTAGCAACATTGGTATTATTTCTAAACTGGGTACTATCCGGTAACATACAGTGCAACAGTCCACTCACTTTTGTTACCGGATCATATAATGCAACGCCTACACATGAGCCCAATCCCAATGTTGTAAGAGAATCAGGGCATTTACATGCCTTTAAATCAGCCATGCCTACCTTTATCATACTTCCCATAATCATAACTCTTTCAAAAATATCCTACACACCTAACGACTCTAACAACTTGTCATATGAATTAAGTTCAGGAATCATAAGGAAATATCCATTAACAAAATCCAGTTCTCCAAACTGGGATTGTATAAGTAAAAGCTTATCTCCATATTTACCGAATTCAGAAGCCGGTACGCTAAGTAATGCTCCTATCATATCAATTGTCATCTCTGGAACAGTTGATATCATTTTAAGATTAGTAAGCTTGGATATTGCTGTAAGATATGAGCCGGAAACAATATTTCCGATCTCATTAAGAGCCGACATATCCATATCAGAAAATTCTGCTCCTTCTTCGACTCCATCCTCTTTATCTCTCATCATAAGAGTATTGACCAGGTGATGTGCTGATTTTGTGTCAAAAAGGAACATCATCATTCCTTCCACATCCCCCTCAAAGCCTAACATAATACCAACAACAGTCTGATCCTCAGACCCCATAACATCTGATATTTCATTAAATGGCACAAGAGCAACCTTAGGAACAGACATATCCATTTTCTGATTAAGCATCTGTGATAATGCTGTTGTAGCATTACCTGCGCCTATATTGCCTATTTCTCTAAGAACATCATACTGTATATCATTAAGCTGATTTAAATCGATTTTCGACATACCTTCACCTCTTACATTAATCATTCTCTACAACAAGACTTACAATGTCCAAAAGTGAAATAAGTTCCCCATCTTTTTTTCCTATTGCATTGATATAATTAGTTGCCGCATCATCACCTGTTGACCTGCTTACACGCTCTATCTCTTCACTTTCAAGAGTAACAACTTCTTTAACCTGATCTACAATCACGCCAATAGATGCACCTTCTACTTTTACAATTATGAATCTTGTTTTATCTGTTAATTCATCATCTGCAAGTCCTAATTTAAGGCGCATACTCATTATAGGACATATCTCACCTCTTAAGTTAATAACACCCTTATAGTATGCCTGTGTCTTAGGGACTCTTGTAATGCTCTGGCTTCTGACAATATTATCAATATATTTAATATCAATACCATACTGCTCATTGCCTATTTTGACAACAATATACTGTACAGAAGTTGTTGACTCTGCACTCTTATCTTCTATAACATTAACATTTTCCATTACATATTCCTCCTCTATACAAGTGTATTGGCATCAATAATAAGGGCAACAGAACCATCACCAAGAATCGTGGCACCACTTATCATTCTGTTAATATTAATGTATTTACCAAGTGACTTAATAACAATTTCCATCTGTCCAATAAGATTATCAACCACAAGACCTGCAAGCTTATCTCCCTTACGGACAATTACTATAACTATATTGTCTGATTCTTCAGGTTCACCCGGTACATCAAGAAGTTCTCTTAATCTTATAAGAGGAATTACATTGCCTCTGAGATTAATAACTTCCTTAGCATGAACATACTTAATTTCACTTACTGGTACATCTTCAATAGTTTCAATAGAGCCAAGCGCTATCGCATACTTTTCTTCGCCAACCTTAACCATAAGTGCCTGAATAATAGCAAGTGTAAGAGGAAGCCTTATACTAAATGTACTTCCTTCGCCATATGTAGTCTTGACTTCAACATCACCACCAAGAGCTTCTATCTTAGACTTAACAACATCAAGTCCAACACCTCTTCCTGATACATCTGTAACTTTATCAGATGTTGAGAAGCTTGGCTTGAATAAAAGATCAATAGCTTCTTTCTCTGTAAGTGCATCTGCCTGCTCCTGAGTAAGATTTCCCTTTTCAACAGCTTTCTGTTTAACCTTTTCTACATCAATACCATTACCATCATCTCTTACTTCAATAACAACATTGTTACCTTCCTGATAAGCATCAAGCCATATAGAACCAACCTCTGGCTTTCCTCTCTCCGCTCTCACTTCAGCACTTTCAAGACCATGATCAGCAGAATTTCTCAACAGATGCATGATTGGATCTCCAATCTCATCAATAACTGTTCTATCAAGTTCAGTCTCTTCACCAGACATGTAAAGTTCCATCTTCTTGCCAAGCTTCTTATTAAGATCTCTTATCATTCTAGGATATTTTGCAAATACACTCTCAATAGGCATCATTCTTACTTTCATAACAGACTCATGAAGATTAGTCGTTACCCTCTCAAGATACTCAATCTGCTCACCGAATTTCTGATTAACAGATGTTGTTCCATCTTCTGTTACACTTGCAGACACAAGCCCGTTCTTTGCAATAATAAGTTCGCTCACAAGATTCATAAGGACATCAAGCTTTTCAATATCTACACGGACCGTATGACTTACCGTCTTGCCAGACTTGTTATTATTAGCTGCCGGAGTCTGTTTCTTTGCTGTAGCTGATGCAGCAGCCGGCTTTGTCTCTGACTTGTTCTTGTTTTCTTCATGCTTTGGTTCTTCTTTGTCTTCTTCCTTTTCATCATCTTCTGCAAAAGGAGTTGTTATGGCTTCACCTGCAGCATCTTTAATCTCTGATACATTCTTAATTATTCCAATAATAGATTCATAACTTTCTTCAGTAACTACAACTATACTGAAATCAAGTTCGAACTTCTCATCCTCAATATCCTGTGCTGACGGCTCTGACTTAATAATATCGCAATGACCTTCAAGATTCTTAAATACAAGAAAAGCTCTTGCAGCCTTAAGAATACAGTTTTCATCAACACTCACCTTGATAACGAAAACATTCATTTTCTTCTCAAGAGCTTCATTAACAGCATTCTTTTCAAAATCAGCAAACACCATGTTGTTATATTTAGCATATGAGCCATCGCCGGCTTCAACATTTTCTTCTTTCTTTTCCTCAGCAGGAACGTCTTCCTTCTTAGCTTCTTCTGGAAGTGCACCCTTATCCTCATTATTAACAATAAATGAGTTAAGAGCCTTAATTATTGGTTCATTATCATCTGTTCCCTCATCTGATGTTTCCTGAATATTATTAACATACTGTTCAAGTGCATCAAGACACTGGAATAACACATCAACCATTCTTGAATCTACTTTAATATTTCCGTTGCGGACCTCTGAGAATACATTTTCCATATCATGTGTAAGATTCTGCATTCTCTTATATCCCATAGTTCCAGCCATACCCTTAAGAGAGTGTGCTGCTCTGAATATTTCATTAATAGTATCACTGTTATCTGGTTCTTTTTCAAGAATCATAATGCCATCACTTAAGTTCTGTAAATGTTCGTTAGATTCATCAATAAATATCTCTAAATACTGGCTTACATCCATTTTAAGATACCCCCACATTCTTCGTTATAGTTTCTGCAATTTTATTAAGAGGAACAACCTCATCAACAAGTCCTGTCTGTGCAATAGCCTTTGGCATGCCATACACAACACAGCTTTCTTCATCCTGTGCAATAACATGGATTTTCTTTTTACCTGCTGAAAGAGCTTTAATTCCTTCTGTACCATCAGCTCCCATTCCGGTAAGCACTACGCATGTAATTTCATCATAATTGCTTTCTACTAATGACTTATACATCACATTCGCGCATGGTCTTAATCCGTCAATAGGTGGTTCTTCACTAAGTTTCAGCACATAATCTGTGCCTTTTCTTACAACCCTTATATGCTTTCCACCCGGTGCTATATATACACAACCCTTCTGAATAACATCTCCTTCTGCACCTTCTTTAACCTTAATATCACTTATTTCATTAAGACGTGCTGCAAGTGACGCTGTAAATCCAGCCGGCATATGCTGTACTAATACCACACCAGCATCCAGATTCTTAGGAAGCATTGGTATTACCTGCTGTAATGATTTAGGTCCTCCGGTTGAGCATGCAAGTGCTACAACCTTCTTAGTTCCACTTTTAATATTAGTAAACTTTGCAGGGTTTACCTTCGGCGGAAGTGTATCATTAATCTCATTCCTTCTTCTTAAGGCAGATATTGCATCATTAGATGCCTTTTTATCTGATGAAAGTCTGCTTGTTAATGATGATGTAGTCTTGATACCTGAAGCAGTCCTGCTGCCTGACGGTATTGTCCTGCCAGTTGTTGATTTTGTTCTTTCAACTGAAGCCCTTGAATTTGTGGCAACATTAAGCATATCATGGATACGCTTTTTAAAATCATCGCCCTTGGTTTCAAAATAATTCTCCGGCTTGGTAACAAAATCAAAAGCTCCATATTCCAGAGCTTGAATAGTCTCTTTAGCACCCTGCTTTGCAACTGTGCTGACAACTATAACAGTCTGTTCAATATGATTCTTCTGCAGCTTCTGCAACAATTCAAGTCCGTTCATCTTAGGCATATTAATGTCGAGAATAATCGCACTATACAGATTAGGATTAGATACAATCATATCAAAGCCTTCAAGTCCGTCTTTTGCAATCGCAGCGACCTCATACTCATTACCTTCATTTATTATATCAGATATAACCCTTCTCATGAGTGCAGAGTCATCTATTACAAGAATTTTTTTTGCCATTCTACATTCCCCTCTCTTTCTGCCTCATCAGCCTTTGTTTTTCAAAGACATATTTGACAATATCTTCTGTATCCTCCCGTTTGATATTAATAAACTGGAGTCTGTTATCAAATATATTCTCATCATTACTTTTTCTGAAAGAAAGCACAATCTTGGCAGGCAGATTCATATCTTTTTTTCTGCCTCCTGTAGTAATTGAAAATTTCACACCTACAACGGTGTCCTTTTCATACTGCTTGTTCATAAAAAGTCTTGTTCCGCCTCCGCTTATATCAATTATTACACCTTTTTCTTCTGGCATTTCAAGTTCTTCCGGCAGTTTTCCTGTCTTGTTAAAATGTTCCAGTTCATCTTCATTAATCATGGTAACGCCAGCTTCTATGGCGCATTCCTGTCTGTAATATTCTCTTCTCTGGAATTTCTTAAGAGGAGTTTCCAGTTTTAATTCCATGGTGAAAATATTGCCTTCTTTTCCTCTGGAAGATATTATGCAGTCAGCCTTATACACATTTTTACCTGAATAAAAATATACCTCTAACTCCATGCCTACTTCAAGGACAATCAGTTTTCCTTTATTAACAGGCATTGTACACACAATACAGTTTTCCTTAATATCCATTATCTGGCTTAAGAATTGTTCTCTTGGACTGCTTTCTTCTTTTAACCGCGTATTCTTTTTATACGCTTCAACTTTTCCTCCGACAACAAGCGGTTCAAACATGCATCCACCTCATTTATCATAAGTTTTTAGCAAAAACAGATTTAAGATATCCTCGAATTCCTCTTTTCTGAGGTGGAATATCAGTTCCTTCGTTCATAATTTTCTCAGCAATTTCTTCAAAATGTTTTGAAGAAGCCGAAGCTGGATAAATTATTGATACAGGCTTCTGCTTCATAACAGCCTTGACAATATTATTATCCATTGGGATTATGCCTAAATATGTCATATCAATATCAAGAAATTTCGATACAACCATATTAAGCTTCTCATAGAGATTACGTCCTTCGCTTTCCGTTGACACCCTGTTTGCTATCATTTTGATAGAAACATCTTCTCTTCTGAAATTATCATTCATGCTTAATGCCTTGAGCAGCGCATACGAATCCGTAATAGATGTAGGCTCTGGTGTTGTGACTATGATTGTCTCAGGGCTTGCAACAAGAAATTCCATAACCGTAGACGAAATTCCAGCTCCAGTATCAATTATTATCACATCCGCCATGTTTTCTAACTCTGACATCTTATTAACCAGTCTTTTTACCTGCTCCTTATCAGGATTAACAAGTTTAGCTATTCCGGAACCACCTGAAATAAACTTAATCCCTTCTGGTCCTTCCGTTATAATCTCGCTTATTTCTCTTCCGGAAACCATCAGATCACTGAGGTTATATTTCGGAATAACGCCAAACATAACCTCTATGTTAGCCAGTCCGAAATCAGCATCAAGAATTATAACCTTCTTGCCCATTTGGGTAAACTGCACCGCAAGATTAATTGAAACGCTCGATTTACCGACACCGCCTTTTCCACTTGTAACTGCGATAACTCTGGCATTGCTCAGGTCCTTCTGGTTCTGTTTTTTAATTATATTGCGGAGATTTTCTGCCTGATCCATCACGAGTTACCTCCCAATAATAATTTAGCAAGCCCCTGTTCATTAATAACCTCAATATCATTAGGAACATTCTGTCCCGATGTAGTGTATGAAAGAGGAGCATCTGTATATAGTTTCATGTTAAGCATATTCCCAAGACAACATGTTTCATCAAGCTTGGTAAATATCAGTGACCAGTTATCAATATGCTTATACTTGTCCGCAATATTCTTAAGGTCTTTATATTTAGTAGTAACACTGAGTGTAAGATATATTTCAAAATCAAACTCATCTGCTCTCGCCTCAACCTTAGATATAAGTTTTTCCAATTCCTCCATCTGTTCGTCAGACTTATGGGATCTTCCTGCTGTATCAACAAGTATAAGTTCATAATTTTTAAATTCATTAAGACATTCATCCATCTCATCTGGGGAATATGCCACATTTACCGGGCAGTCTATAATTGATGCATATGTATTAAGCTGTTCTACTGCCGCAATTCTGTAAGTATCAGATGTAATAAATGCAACCTTTGTTTCCTTTTCAAGCTTAAAACGTGATGCTATCTTGGCTATAGTTGTAGTCTTTCCAACACCTGTAGGGCCTATAAAAAAAATAACCTTTGGCTTTTCTCCCAGCGAAATAGTTTTAGGTTCTCCAAGCTTAAGTATAATCTTCTGGTATACAGCCGCAAGTATACTGTCAATGTTCGACTCCTTCTTCAGAGAGGACTCAATATCTGCTATTATTTCATCAGCATATTTTGAATCCACTTCATTATCAACCATTTTCTTACATATGAGCTGCAAAAACTTATAGTTAGCATTCTCGCGCTCTTTTACTATCTGCTTGCCGGAATCTGCTGCCGTATCGCTGCCTTTCGTATCCTGATGATGTACCTCATTCTTTTTATTAGCCGTAGCAGATGTTATCTGGTTTTCCAGCAGAGAATGTAATGAATCAAGCTTCTTTTCAATATTGGCAGCATTGCCATTAACATCTATCTTTTCATCTGCAACAAGATTAATAACCGACTTGGAATCTGTAATATTCTTCATATTACCAGAAGCATTATCAGCTGCATTTTTATTATTAAAAGTAGGCTTCTTGTTGTTAATACCATTAATAAATTCTTTTTCTTCCAGTGCTGCTGTAACTTCAACAGCATCCTTCTTAAATAAACGGAATATTCCTCTCTGTTTTAATGTCTTGACATTAAGTACAACTGCCCCGCTTCCTAACTCTTCCTTTGCCTTTAATATAGCTTCTGTCTCTGTATCTGCCTGAAATTTCTTAACTATCATTTACGCTGTCACCATCCCAACTGATTGTAATTCAACATTTGATTCAACTTCATTATATGAAATCACAATAATGTCTTTATAATAGTCCTTTGCAAGATTTCTGAAATACATTCTTACAATAGGCGATGTAATAACTATAGGATTCTTTCCCATATCTTCTAATTTCTTAAGTTCGTTTCCAAGAGATTCAATTATCTTCTTGCTTCTCTCCGGATCAAGTGATAAATACGAACCCTGCTCTGTATTCTTGACCGAATTCATAATTTCCTGTTCAATCGATGGATCAACAGTAACAACATTTGTCATTTCACCGACTGGGAAATACTTGCTTGAAATAGCTCTCTTCAATGCCTGTCTTACATATTCAGTCAGTATGTCAGGATCTCTTGTAACAGCTGCATGGTCTGCCAATGTTTCAAATATTGTAACAAGATCCCTTATAGATATTCCTTCCTCTAAGAGATTCTGAAGTACTTTCTGTATCTCACCAACTCCCATAAGCTTAGGAACAAGCTCATCAATAAGAGTTGTATTGTTATCTTTAATATTATTAATAAGATTCTGCACATCCTGTCTTGTAAGAAGTTCTGCTATATGCTGTCTTATAACTTCTGTAAGATGTGTTGCTATAATTGATGGTGGATCAACAACCGTATATCCAAGCGATTCCGCCCTTTCTCTCTGGCTCTCAGTTATCCATATAGCCGGAAGATGAAAAGATGGTTCAAATGTAGGTATACCCGTTATCTCTTCTTCAACATATCCAGGATTCATAGCCATATAATGGTCGAAAAGTATCTCACCTTCACTGACCTGGATACCTTTGATTTTAATTACATACTGGTTAGGATTAAGCTGGATGTTATCTCTAAGTCTTATAATAGGCACAACTGCGCCAAGTTCCAGAGCAATCTGTCTTCTTATCATAACAACTCTGTCTAACAGATCACCACCCTGATTAACATCTGCCAATGGAATTATTCCATATCCGAATTCCAGTTCAATCGGATCAACATTAAGTAAAGAAACAACATTTTCCGGTTTTCTTATCTCAGAAGCTTCTGTTTCTTCCTGTTCAGCACTCTCTTCTATCGCAGTTTCTCCAGCCTTAGTGCTGAGTCTTCTGCTGCAAATTATAAGTGCTGCACCCAATGGAATAAAAATATACCATGGAAGAGGTGTTGCTACTCCCAAAAGTATAAGTGCAGCACCAACCATAAGAAGTACCCTGTCCATTGAGAAAAGCTGTCCGACAATCTCATCTCCAAGCTCACCATCACTTGAAGCCTTAGTAACAAGAATACCTGTTGCTAAAGAAATAAGAAGCGAAGGCATCTGTGAACACAAACCATCACCAATTGTAAGGATAGTATACTTAGATAAAGCATCATTAATTGACAATCCGCCGTACACCATACCCATAACGATACCGCCAACAAGGTTGATACCAGTAATTATAAGACCGGCTGTAGCATCTCCCTTAACATACTTGGTAGCACCATCCATAGAACCGAAGAAACTGTTTTCCTGCTGCAGCTTCTTTCTTCTCTCTGCAGCTTCCTTATCAGTAATAGCACCTGTATTAAGGTCTGAATCAATAGCCATCTGTTTACCAGCCATGGCATCAAGTGTAAATCTTGCTGTTACCTCAGCAACTCGCTCAGAACCCTTATTAATAACAACAAACTGGATAATAATAAGAATTATGAATATGATAATACCAATTACAAGATTACCGCCACCTACGAATTTACCAAATGTATCAACAACCTTACCTGCATTACCATTCTTTAATATAAGCTTGGTTGAAGATACATTAAGAGAAATTCTGAAGATAGTTGTAAACAACAGCATAGTAGGGAAAGATGCCATATCCAAAACTTCCTTGGCAAATAATGAATTAAAAAGTACGACAAGAGCGACCATCATGTTAATCGCAAGTAAAATATCAAGTAGCCATGACGGAATTGAAATAATGAAGAATAAAACCGCTGCTAGAAGGTATATTCCGATAAACAGGTCATTTTTCTTGATCTTCATTATTTCTCTCCTTTCAATTTAGTCATTATTCTATATCATATCACATATTTCGACTATTATCTATTATTTGCGCGTAAAACAGATGCAAGAATTTCTGCGACTGCATAATACAGTTCCGGAGGTATCTCTGTACCTATATCAACATTATGATATAAAATTCTCGCTAACGGCTTATTTTCAACAATTGCGATATTATACTCTTTAGCTTTATCTTTTATCTGGAAAGCCAGATAATCCGCACCCTTTGCAATAACTACAGGTGCTCTTCCCTCATCAGGTTCATACTTTAACGCAACCGCAAAATGTGTCGGGTTGGTAATAACAACATCTGCTTCCGGAAGCTGCTGCATCATTCTCCTTCTTGAAATTTCCTGCATTTTACGTCTTATCTGACCTTTAACCTGAGGATCTCCTTCTGCATTCTTGAATTCATCCTTGACTTCCTGCTTAGTCATCATGTTATCATTTTTAAACTTATGTCTCTGATACAAAAGGTCAACAAATCCGACCACAAGAAACACCGCGCTTATCTGGATTCCCAGATTAATAATTATATTACCAACTGTAGACAGTGCTGTATAAAGTGTAACATCATAAAAGGTAAGAAGAATATTCATGTTCTTCTTTACACAGTTATACACCATAACAATAATAATTGACATCATTGCTATGGCCTTCAGCAGCTCAAAAAGCTGTCTGACAGAAAAAATTCTTTTAAATCCATTCAGTGGATTAATCTTGCTTGCTTTAGGAGCAAGCGGTTTGGCAGTGACCATCCACCTCTGCTGTAATGCATTTCCAAGTATAGCAATAATTACTGCTACAATAAGAATTGGCACAACTACATTTAAAATAATAGTAAATGACTGTCTCACAATACTTGCAGCCATATTAATAGTCAGTCCTCTGGAACTGTCACTGACAACCTTTCCCATAAGCCCATATATAGTCTTAAATGAATCTATAAGTTTGGTTCCAAGACTGCTACATAAACTTTAAGAATTATAAATAACGCCATAAGTGATACAGCAGTTATAATTTCTTTGCTTTTGGCAACCTGACCTTCTTTTCTTACATCATCCAGCTTTTTACTGGTTGCCGGCTCAGTTTTTTCACCTCCAGGCCCGTCTTTAGCGAACAACTGGAGATTCATATAAAGTAATGTATCCTGCACTAGCTCATACCCCTTACTAACATCGCAAACATTCTTTCAATCTCATCCAGAATAAAATTAGACACTGAAGGAAGCATTGAAATCGTAAATAGTATAACAAATATACCAACAAAAATCTTTAGCTGCATACCAACAACAAACATATTCATCTGCGGTGAAACCTTTGCAAGAATAGCCAGTACACAGTTAAGCATAAGTATAGTTGCAAATACGGGCAGTGCTATTCTGAATCCAATAACAAAAAAATCAGACATAAATCCGATTATCCCGGTATAAATACCAGCACCGAATTTTACACCACCAATAGGAATAACCCTGTAAGTCTCTATAATCGCTGAAACAAGATACTGGTGCATTCCCGATATAATAAGCAGCAGCATCATCATATAATAATAGAAATTGCCCATAATTCCTACCTGTATTCTGGTTGTCGGATCATAAAGCTGTGCCATTGAAATACCAATATCCATGTCTATTATTTTTCCAGAGAACATAATAATCTGGACGCAGAAAGATGATACTACGCCAAGAAGGATTCCAACTATAACCTCCTGGACAACAATAATAGCATATTCTATCATTCCGTTATACTCTACTGACATATCAGGGAATAATGAATATACCATAATCGCAAGACAGAATGAGAATCCAATCTTTACCCTGTTAGGTACATTTGCCATATTAAAAAAAGGCGCAGCAAATACAAAAGATGCCAGCCTTATTAATATCAAAACAAATAGTTCAAATTGTGCTAAAGCAAAAGTAAAATTCATAACACACAATACCTGCCATCAAACATACTGACTAAAGCTACTCCAAAGCATCTGCATAAATGAAACTATCTCATTAAGCAGCCAGTTTCCCATAATCATAAGCGCAATCATAATAGCAATAAGCTTGGGAACGAAAGTAAGTGTCTGTTCCTGAATTGAAGTGAGAGTCTGAAACAAACTGATTATAAGTCCCACTATCATAGAAACAAGCAAAAGAGGTACAGATGTCTTGACTATAACCCATATTGTCTGTCGTGCAATTGTCACAACCTGTCCAGCATCCATGTCATTCTCCTCCTATCTTACTTAAATGTCGTTATAAGATTACCAATTATAAGATTCCATCCGTCTGCCATAACAAAAAGCAGAATCTTAAACGGCGCCGAAATCGTAGTCGGCGGCAGCATCATCATACCCATTGACATAAGTGTTGAAGATACGACCATATCAATGATAATAAACGGTATATAAATAAGAAATCCTATAATAAATGCAATTCTTAATTCACTTATAATAAACGACGGTACAAGTACTGTCATAGAAATATCGTCTTCAGATGTAACAGAACCTTCCTCATATCCTGCTATCTTAAAAAAAGTATCAAGATCCTTAGTAGATGTCTGCTTTAACATAAATGTTTTTAAAGGCTTAACGCCTGTTTCATACGCTTCTTCTACCGATATCTCATTATTAGACAACGGTTTTAAAGCACTGTTATAAATCTCTGTAAATGTAGGTGACATTACAAAAAAGGTCAAAAATAAAGACAGACCTATGATAACCTGATTAGGTGGCACCGTCTGCGTTCCTATAGCTGCTCTTGTAAAGTGCAGAACTATAACAATTCGCGTAAACGATGTAAGCATAATAAGAATAGATGGTGCCAATGATATAACTGTAAGCACCAGAAGCATCTGTAAAACACTGGCCATATCATTACCATCGCCTGTAGATATACCAATATTAATCAGGCTGTTTCCTGAAGTACTGTCTGTATCTGCCGCCATTACCCTGTATGTAAACATTGTAATAACTGCAAAAAATACTCCTACACCTAATGATATTACCGCTAATGCCTTTCTGTGCTTTCCAATCCACCGTAACATAAACTTTCTATCCCTGCCTAACTAATTATCCGGTTTGTCTTTCTTAAACTTCTCAAGTATTGTCTTAAAACCTTCGGTATTAATCATTCTTGATTCTGACGAATATGTCAGTTCATCTTCATTAACCTCGCATAAGAAGGTCATAGTATCTTTGCAGACTGCAACAGCAAAACACTTGCTGCCAATCTTAACAATCTGAATATACTTTGAATTAGTCACCCTCATAGTCTCAAGTATCTGGATGTTACTGCCTGCCATTTTATTCTTCTGCATATTGCCAGCCCATCTCGTAGCAAAATATGTAAGTGCTAATACAAATATAAAAACAACGAGAAGCGTAAGCAACTGCGCAAACGCTTCCCATCTACTATTCAATCCTGCTAAAATAAACATTATTATCCAACAACTTTCTGAACAGCCTCAATAACACGGTCAGCCTGAAATGGCTTAACGATAAAGTCCTTAGCACCAGACTGTATAGATTCAATAACCATTGCCTGCTGTCCCATTGCAGAACACATAATAACTGATGCTGAAGGATCTGATGCCTTAATCTTCTTAAGAGCCTCAATACCATCCATCTCTGGCATTGTTATATCCATAAGTACAAGATCTGGCTTTAATTCAGCATACTTTTCTACTGCCTTTGCACCATTCTCTGCTTCACCTGCAACATTGTATCCATTCTTTGTGAGAATATCCTTAATCATCATTCTCATGAATGCAGCATCATCACAAATCAAAATATTCTTCGCCATAAATTTCTCCTATCCGAAAAAAAATTTTTTCACAAAAATCATTCTAGTGTATTATACAACAAATATTACAATTTTCCTACTGCTTTTTACAATTTTTAGAAAGTTGTAATAATTTATTTGATAATCTCTGTTATACGAACACCAAAACTCTCCTCAATAACAACTACTTCGCCCTTGGCAACATACTTTCCATTAACAAGAACATCCACAGATTCTCCTGCAATCTTATTAAGTTCAACGATTGTTCCTGGTGCAAATTCAAGGATATCCTTGATTGATTTGGTAGTTCTTCCAAGTTCTACAGTTACCTCAAGAGGTACATCCTTAATCAGTTCAATGTTTTCCTTCTGTGAAAGAGGATTAACATCTGTAGCAAAAGGCTGGAATGCTGCTGGCGCAACATTAACATCCTGTGGCTGTGCATAACCTTGCATTGGCATTCCCTGCATCGGCATTGCCTGTTGTCCCATCATGCCCTGCATTGGCATTCCGTATCCATATGGCATGCCCTGCATTGGCATTCCCTGTTGTGGCATTCCCTGTTGTGGCATTCCCTGTTGTGGCATTCCCTGTCCCATCATATCGGGCTGTTGCATGCCCATATCAGGCTGCTGTACCGGCTGGGTCTGTGGTTGTGGTGCCGGTTGTTGTACAGGTGCCTGCGACGCCGCTGGCTGAGCCTGTGGCTGCGATGCTGGCTGGGAATTAGCGCTGTCATCAGATGATGGCATAAACATATTCAATAATTCCTGTGCAAACTCTTTAGGATATAACTGCATAATCTCACTATCAATAAGGTCACCAATCTGCATTTTAAATGCTACCTTAACGAAAGGTTTATTAAGAAATGCAGGCATTCCCTCATCTAACTCATTATAAGTTTCTACAAGATTTGCAACCGGAGGACTTATGTCTATCTTTCTGTTAAACATTGACGACATAGATGTTGCTGCAGAACCCATCATCTGATTCATAGCTTCACCTATTGCACTCAGATGTAACTCTGAAAGCGGTTCATCCGGATTAGCAGTTCCTGTGCCTCCCATCATAAGATCTGTAATAATCTTAACATCATTTTCCTTAAGATAAGTACATTATTTCCAGCAAGACCTTCTTTATATGAAATCTGCATCATAACACATGGTCTGTCATATTCCCTTGATAAATCATCCCATGTTGCAACCTCAACCTTTGGAGTTGTAATATTAACTTTCTGAGAAAGAAGCGAACTAAGTGTTGTAGCTGCTGTTCCCATGCTTATATTAGATATTTCTCCAACAGCATCTTTTTCTGATTCTGTAAGAGTAAAGCTGTCTTCTGCTGAGTTGTTATCCGGTGTGTCAGTCACAGTAGCTGTACCTGTTGATTCAGCATCATCTCCTCCTGACCCCATTCCACTAAGAAGTGCATTTATCTCGTCCTGGGATAACATTCCATCCATTCTTATTCACTCTCCTCTCTAATTACTTCTGTAACTCTTACTGCATATTTATCTTCGTAATATCCCGGAAGAGCCTTAAACTTTTTAATATTTCCAACAAACACTTCCAGTTCCTGATCGACTTTTTTATCAATCCTTATTATATCGCCAATCTGAAGATTCACAAAGTCTGAAACACTGATTTTAGATGTTCCCAGCACTGCCTTTACCGGAATCATTGCCTTATCAATAACAGTCTCAATTGCATCTTCATATGTATTAGTATCTTTCTCCTGCATATTAGAAAACCAGTATTTAGTGTTCAGCTTGTCCATTACAGGTTCCAATGTAGCAAATGGAAGACATATATTCACAAGGCCCTCAACTTCACCAATCTTTAAATTAATCGTCACTATAGCAATTGTCTCACTCGGTGAGATAATCTGGGCAAATTGTGAATTAGTTTCAATTCTTTCCAGTCTCGGATTAACCTTAACAACATTCTCCCACGGTTCCTGCATAAGATTAACACAGACCGTAAATATTCTTTCCAATATAGAAAGCTCTATTTCTGAAAAATCTCTTTCTTTATCAAGTGAATTACCTGCACCACCAAGCAGTCTGTCAACAATGGCAAATCCAAGATTTGAAGCCATTTCCATAATTATATTGCCTGACAGTGGCTGCATTCCTACAACTCCAAGCAATACAGGATTGGAAAGTGCATTAGAAAATTCTGAATATATAACAACTTCTGAGTTGACAACATCAACACTCACCGATTTTCTAAGGTAAGCAGGAAGATTAGTTGCCAGAAGTCTTCCAAAATGTTCAAATATAATCTCAAGAGTTCTTAAATGTTCTTTAGAAAACTTGGAAGGTCTTGCAAAGTCATAATTCTTAACCTGCTTTTCCTCCGTATTCTTCATTTCATCAACATCTAATTCTCCGCTGCTGAGAGCTTTCAAGAGGTTATCAATTTCACTCTGTGAAAGAACCTCTCCCATCTTCCTCACCTCCTTTAGTATTCATTATATATATCATCATTACTGAATAACCATATTAACAAGAACAGATTCAATAGTTTCTGTCTTAAATAATTCCTGTAACTCTTTGAGAAGGTCAGCCTCTATAGTAGCCTTACTGGCACTGATTGTACTGTATGTATACTTGTTAGCCTCATTAGTAACCTTGTTAACAATTACCTTCATTCCATTATCTATTGAAGTTGATACTGTACTGTAATCCTTCGCCTTAGAATTAAGACCTATAGATACTGTAAGTACAGCATATCTTGTCTTTCCATTATCTACAAACGAAACAATAATATCCGTGCTGTCATTATTCTTTACATCAACATATTTGATATCTTCTATGCCCACGCTTCCAGTTCCTGATGTGCTGTTAGTAAGCCCACCACCGGCATCTAAATCAATAATTTCAGCAACCTTGGTAATTAAAGAATTCGTCTTTTTATTAGTAGATACAAGTGAAAATGTGAGTAACACAGTAAGTATAAGATTAACCAATACAAGTGCGAGTGTTATCACATTAAGCATACTCTTTTTCATGAGTTATCCTCCTGTTAACTGTTAATTGCATTATACACTTTTATTTCAACTCTTCTGTTCTGTGCTCTTCCTTCCGGAGTTCCATTATCTGCTATAGGAACTGCATCTCCTCTTCCTGAAGATGTCATGGTCTGGTCTGAAAAGCCTTTGTTAGAAACAAAGAAATCAAAAACGCTATATGCCCTGTATAAAGAAAGCATCATATTGTTAGGATAAAGTGATGTATTAATCGGCACATTATCCGTATGACCTTCTACAGTAATTATGTTTCCATCATACTCTATAAGAGCATCCGCCACCTTGTCAAGCAATGTAAGTGCCTGTGGTGTTAATTCAGCCTTACCTGAATCAAATAACACACCGCCATTTACATTAAGCATAACATACTTGCTGTATGCTGTAACCTCTATCTGGTCTGCCACTCCGCTTGCAGTAAGCTTATCTTTAATCTCTTCAGCCATACTTTCTGACTGTTCAAGACCTTCTTTCTCAATTTCATCATATGCATCCTGAATATTCTGTGACATCTCGCCATCAGTATTCAGTCCCATATTATTATAATAATTACTTAAATCGTTAAGCTGGCTCGCACCACTGCTTACAAGAATGCCTTCCTTAGATAAGGCTGATCCTCCCTGCGGAAGAACACTGAAACTTGATGAAAGTGAAGCAGCAATTTCTTCAAACTTCTGTGAATCAACTGTAGACATCGCAAACATCAAAACGAAGAAACACAGAAGCAGGTTCATAAGATCTGAAAATGTATCTTTCCAGAGGGCCGCTGGTGGTGCATCCTCTGTTCGCTGTTTTGCCATCAGCCTTCACCTCCTCCTTGCTCAGATAATGCTGTTCTGGCAGATGGTGAAAGGAATGACTTAAGCTTTTCCTCAATAACTCTAGGGTTCTCCCCTGCCTGAATAGAAAGAAGTCCCTCAATAATAATCTCTCTAAGCTGATACTCATCATTATTCTGTAACTTAAGCTTATTAGATATAGGAACACAAATCCAGTTAGCAATCAATGAACCATAAAGAGTAGTAAGAAGCGCTACCGCCATATTAGGTCCAATGGCTGCTGAATCAGATAAGTTCTTTAACATATTAACAAGTCCAAGAAGTGTACCAATCATTCCCCATGCAGGAGCAAGAGCTGCCCAGTTATCAAAGAAACCGATTGTACTCTTATGTCTTGTGTCCAGATTAACCAGTTCTGTCTCAAGAATACCTCTTACAAGTTCAGGTTCAGTACCATCAACGATAAGAAGAATTCCCTTCTTCATAAACTCATCATCAAGTCCCTGTGCAACCTCTTCAAGTGCCAGAAGACCTTCCTTTCTGGCTGTATTAGAAAGCTCAATAATCTTAGATATTACCTGTCCGTTATCAAGCTTAGGATCTTTCATTGCAATGCTGAATCCCTTAAGATGTCCGATAAATGTCTTAAATGTATACGATGTCAGCATACCCGCCAAAGAACCACCAATAGTAACCGCTATTGATGGAATATCAACGAAAGTATCCATAATTCCTTTCAGTGTAGGATTGGTTGTACTTGTTATAATACCGATAACAACCATGACAAAACCAATAATAATTCCCAATAGTGTAGCTAAATCCATAATTGCCCCTTCCAAAATTCTTATGTTCTATATATTATCATTCAGCTTCTGTCTTAACGACTTGTATATTGCCGATTATATTCCTTTTATAAGTCATTATTCTGTCAAGCACTTCATCAAGACTCTCTTTAACAACATACTTATGTCCTGTTGTAAGCGTAATAACAGTATCAGGAGTCTCTTCCATAACTTCAATAAGTTCTGCATTCAGGACAAAGTTCTTCCCATTAAGTCTCGTTACATCAATCATAATACCTCCGACACCATATATTGCATAATACCCCCATTAAAATCAACTACATATATTAAAGCACTTCATGTCAATTATTGCAAGAAATACTTTCAAAAAACAGACAAAAACGCCCCGAAATCTTCTGATTCCGGGGCATTAACACCTAATAATTATCTCTTAAGATTAATAAGTTCCTCAAGCAATGTATCTGAAACAGTAATGATTCTTGAATTAGCCTGATATCCTCTCTGGGTTGTGATCATGTTAGTAAACTCTGATGAAAGGTCAACATTTGACATTTCGAGTACACCTGATGAAATACTTCCATCTGATGTTGTAACATCTTCACCGATACCATCAAATGTGCCTGAGTTAAGTGTTGCAGAGTAAAGGTTCTCTCCTTCTTTCTGTAAACCTTCAGGGTTAGAGAAAGTAGCAACTGCTATCTGTCCTATATTCTTAGTATCACCATTGCTGTAGCTGGCAACAATATATCCTGAATTATCAATACCAACTGATGTCATCTTACCAACAGCCTTACCTTTGCCAACTCCATCAATTCCAAGATCACCCTTTATAGATGTCTTATCTGCATACATTGTAACACCTGATGCACTAAGAGTAAGCACAGGACTTGTCTCGCTCTCACCAATAGTTCTAATATCAATGTTTTCATTAGTCTGCGATAAAGTTGCATCGTTAGAAAATGTAAGCTGTATATTAGCATTTGACTGATCAGCAAGACCTGTAAGTGTATTAAATGATAACGGTCCTGATGCTGTAAATGTAAGGTCTGTAGGATTACCATTCTTAGAAACACCTACGCATGACATTGTATACTGTGTGTTATCACCCTGAACGCCCGCATAACTCAGATTAACAGTAGCCTGATATGAGTTACCAACGCTGTCATAGAAATTAAGTGTTGTTGTAATTGTATCCTTAGAACTTGCATTAATATTTCCTGTAAAATTAACAGCAGATGTTCTCTGTGGAGATGTATAAGCAAATTCAGGGCTGTTTACATAAAGCTTTGAAACAACATCCTTAACTGCCTTACCAGTCTCATCTACCTGCCATCCCATAACATTAGCACCTGCTGATGTAACAAGAGCACCTGATTCATCAACCTTAAAGTTACCTGCTCTTGTAAAAAAAGTATTTCCTGCACTATTTACAATAAAGAAAGCGCTTCCGCCTATCTTTAAATCAAATGCATTATCTGTTCTTTCAGATGCACCCTCTGTTGAAATTGCAGTAGAGATAGAACCAACAGATGAACCAAGTCCGATCTGTTTTGCATTAGTACCACCCTTACCTGATTCAGCATTAGGTCCAGATGCTGTCTGTGTTGTCTGATAAAAAACTTCTGAAAAAGTCATAGACTGCGACTTGAAAGCCACAGTATTAACATTGGCGATATTGTTACCAATAACATCCATTCTCGTCTGATGTGCCTTAAGACCTGACACAGCAGAGTACATTGATCTCATCATAATATTGTTCCTCCATATTAGTACATATGTAATATCATGAACTTCGTTCATGATCGCCATTCGCCGCTCATTAATATCCTGATGACACCATATTGTAGAGTTTTGTTCCATCAAGCAGTCAGGAACATCAGCTTCCTTTCGGTCCAGCTAAATAATAACCGCTCCATCAATATTAGTGTAGATATTATCATCATTGTTATTCTGATCCATCGCTGTGATAACCGTTCTGTTCTTTGTATTAACTATAAATGAAAGATCATCAACTATAACGAGGGATTCTTTGATTCCTTTCGATATTGCTTTTTCGGTTCCTTCCTCAAGCCTTGTCATCTGTTCATCTGATAACTGAATATCTCTTTCATCCAATCTTGCGCCTGCATGCTTTGAGAATTTCAATTTCTTTGATGCATCAATATCACTATCAGAAATAACCTCTTCAATTGAACGTTTCTGATTATATATATCAGCAAATGTTTTTCCATCATAAGTCTTGCTGACATTATTCTTGGAATTATCCTTGCCAATATAATCTGTCATCTGTTCAATAGAAGTAATGTTTCCATTAATCATATTATTCATCATAACGGTTACTCCTCTGTCTTAGTGTCTGAATCAGTCTTGTTGTCTGTGTCAGTCTTGGTATCAGTATCTGTTTTTCCACTCCACTTATCGTAGTATGACTTATCCATAACAGTATCAAGATCTGCTATATCATAAAGCTTTCCACCGATTCCAAGATATACAGTTCCATTAATTGTCTCCCAGTAATCCACTGTTCCACCAATGAAACCATCACTATTCTGATTCGTTGTCATAATAACCTGTTTACCTACAAGATCAGACGCCATGCCCTGCAAAGTATTGGTATTCATCTCTTTAGTTGCTTCTACCTGCGTAAATGTAGCAAGCTGAGCCATATAATCAGAATTATCTGTTGGTTCAAGTGGATCCTGATTCTGCATTTCAGCTACCATAAGTTTCAAAAACTCATTAACATCAAGAGTTGTTTTATTAGCTGAACTGTTATTCTTACCTGTCGAACTTATATTAGTATTAACATCATCTTTAGTAGATAATGACCCATCATTCTTAACATAAGACCAGGCTCCTATTGTACTAGCCATCTTTTTCTCCTTTCTTATTATGCTGAATATTCCACGCTGCTGTTACCATTAACAATAGCGTCCTTAGCTCTTATTTCCTCTGATGTCATATCAGATTCATCAAGTCCCTCAAGACTGCTTAAATCAAGCTTTCTATGAGATTTCTTTTCCTGCTGCGCCTGATTGGAATTATTGCCTTCAAGATTCTGTTCAGATTCAAATCCATGGCTCTGTACTGTAATCTCAACTGCTTCTACCTTAACACCCTGATTATTGAACTGTTCCTTAAGCGCTGTCATCTGATTCTCAAGTGCAGCCTTAACCTGTTCATTCTGTGCTGTAAGCTGTGCTGTAACAATTCCCTGCTTGGCAGTAACTGCGACATGCACTTTACCAAGATTCTCAGGATTAAGCATAACTTCAATGCTTGAAAGCTGCTGTGTTGTCGTAACTTTAATCTGTTCAACAACCTGTCTTACAATATCAACTTCATTAACTGCGGATGTCTCATCCACAACTTCGCTGAAAGCCTTCTGAATACTTTGTGTCATATCCGATGTTATCTTTTCAATACCATTATTATTCTTGTCCTGCAAATGTGTATCAGAGTCATTCTTCTTTTCATCTGTGAATGCAGCTTCGCTTTTAACTTCTGTCTTTTCTGCAATTACATCAGTAATACTTTCTTTGGTATCCTCTGTAACAGCTTTCTCATTCTGCTTATCATCCTGATAATCAGTAATTTGCTTATTTACAGGCTGTTCACTTGCAACAGCTTCATCAGAATCATTTTCAAAATCTTTAACAATATCTTTAACAGATGTTATATCAATGTTATAAGTTTCTGTAAGATTCTGTGTAACCTCATCAACAGTATTAATAATGTCTTCAAGATTAGCAACTGCAGAAGCATCAGTAAGGAATTCCAGTGAATCGCTGTTACCGCTTAATGCAATAACAAGATCAGTAACACTCTGTGGATCAAGCAGATCAACAATGCCAATGCCTAACTGTTCCATTGCATTCTCGATATCCTCATCAGAAACATCCATAGTTTCTTTAATCTTATTCTTAATATCTGAAACTGCCTGCGCTACATCTTCTTTAAGATTATCATCATTAACAGTAGTAGCAGCAGAATTATTCACAACAGTTGTTTTATCCTGTTTTGCAACATTATTATCCTGCTTAACAACCGCAGTTCCTTTTGCAGTATTACCTGATACTCCAAAAGAATCTGTTTTTCCTGAATTTCTGTTCTGCAATGATGCATTCATAACCTTAGAAAAGTCTGTTCCAAAAGAATCCTGTGAATTCTGTCTGCCCGATATAGAACTGACTGCACTCACACCCTTCTGTGATATTCCCGAAATAGCCGAACTTACCATTATTCTTCCTCCTTTCCTGCATATTAGATCAGAATACTCCTAATCCTTTATGTATATCGGAGTCTCTCTTCAAAAACTTAACCCTTTCTAGGATACATAATTACAGTAAGCTTTGCTGCATATACAGGATCCATCTCTGCAAGAATAGCTGCTCTCTGTTTAGATGTCATACATAAAAGAATATCTGAAACCAGATCTGTATCTCCTGTCATTTCCTCTAAAATTGCTGCCGCATTTGCTGCATCCATCTTAGAATATGTCTCTGCCCAGTCCTTCACCTTCTGTGAATATTCAAGATCTTTTATAACCTGTTCATATATCTTAGCTGCATTTTCAGCATCAATGCTTTCATACCATGTTTTATAATTAGATATATCAGGGGCATTATCAGTATATACGACCTCCTGATCAAACTTGTCCTTCAAATCCTGATAATACTGTGCATTATCCTCAAACACCTTAAGTCGTGCTATCTCTGCCTGCAGCTCTGCAATAGTCTCTGATGATGCATTTCCTGAATCAGTATACCGCTTAAGTTCTGCTTCCAGTTCCTTAATCCTGTCTACCGCTTCTGAAAGATTCTTATACTGGTTGCCATTTTCTTCCTTAATCTCTTCATCAGTAGGATCTGGCAAAATCTTGCTGATAACAGGAACATTCTTAAGATATGGCCTTAACATGCTTCCGACACCGCCCACATTCATCTTGATAAGCAGTGCAAATATAACAAGCCATATCGCAATTATAAGTATCGCAACAAGTATACTTACAAATTTTCCACTCTTTCCTGAATCCTCATCCAGTTCATCAACATTAACATCTTTTTTCTTAGCCATAATACTCTTTCTCCAAACAACAATTACTCATCTTTGTTATTATAGTTAAAACTTACTGTCTCGTCTATCTCTTTCATTTCCTGCGCATTTAACTCAAGTTTGAATTCGTCAAATGCTTTCTCTTTCAGCTTTTCATGAATCTTTCTGTCCTGAACAGCCTCTGTCAGCTTCTTCATTGCATTGTCAACATTTCTTTCTGCAATTCTTATTCTTACAGCCTGCTGTGTTATCTGATTCTTAATTATCTTAATAGCCTCATTGCATCTTCGCATTTCAACAATATCAACATTCTGTGTTGCAGAATCCTTTGCAAGCTGTTCATACATATTCATTCTTTTAACAAGACGCCGCATTGTATCCTGTTCTATTGATAAACGGTTATTCATTTCTGCAAATTCTGTTTTTGCCTGCGTTTCCAGTCGTTCTTTAATATTAAGGACATTCTGCATACTGTACAAAAATTTAGCCATTCATGCCTCCGTTACCTCTTAAGCTGAAGAGTTCCATTTTCAAATGCTTCATAATCTGCAAAAATATCTGATAACTGTGATATTTCATCATCATAATCAAATTTTTCATCAGTCTGCTGCATAAGAAATTTATTAACAGTATCAATCTTATAAATGGCATAATCTATATTTTTATTGGAACCACTCTTATAAGCGCCAATATTAATAAGATCTTCCGCCTCATTATAAGTTGCCATAACATTCTTCATTCGTCCCGCCATCTGTTTATGCTGCTTATCAACAATCTGACTCATACATCTTGATATGCTTTGTAACACATCAATAGCAGGATAGTGATTTTTTTGTCCCAGCTTTCGTGACAATACAATATGTCCATCCAGAATACTTCTGGCTGTATCAGTTATAGGCTCATTAAAATCATCACCATCAACAAGAACGGTATACAATCCTGTTATTGAGCCCTTATCTGACATTCCCGCTCTCTCAAGCAGCTTAGGCATTTCACTATATACGCTTGGCGGATATCCTCTTGTAACCGGAGGTTCTCCCGAAGCAAGACCTATTTCTCTCTGTGCCATGGAAAAACGTGTAAGCGAATCCATCATAAGAAGTACGTCTTTTCCCTGATCTCTGAAATATTCAGCTATTGCTGTTGCTGTCTTTGCCGCCTTATTTCGTATAAGAGCAGGCTTGTCCGATGTTGCAACAATAAGGACGCTTCGTGCCATACCCTCTGGTCCTAAATCTCTTTCAACGAATTCTCTTACCTCTCTGCCTCGCTCTCCTATAAGAGCAATGACATTAATATCAGCTTTTGTATTTCTTGCAAACATACCAAGAAGTGTACTCTTTCCCACGCCACTTCCTGCAAATATACCAATTCTCTGTCCTTTTCCTACTGTAAGCAGACCATCTACTGCCTTAACCCCCAATGGAAGAACCTGACTTATTATCTCTCTGTCCATAGGATCAGGCGGTGCAGCTTCAACCGGATATTCCTCTGTAAGATCAAGTTCTGAACCATCTGTAGGATTACCAAGTCCGTCCAGTGTATGTCCCAATATTCCGTCGCCAACCTTAACAGTAAGCGGTTTTTCCATATTCTCTACTACGCATCCCGGTCCAATTCCATCCACCACATCAAATGGCATAAGCAATACATTAGAATCATTAAATCCGACAACCTCTGCGTATAACTCCTGACTGTTATCTGCTGAATAAATTCTGCATAAGTCATTAAGCTTGGCATCCGGCCCAACAGATTCAATTGTAAGCCCGACAATTTTAGTAACCTTACCTAACTTTTTATAGAAGGATTTCTCTGTCAATGACAAATATTTATTTTTATTAATTGCCAGCATTTCATCCTCCTTATATCCGTTAACAAATAATCCCACCGCTATACGCAGCTTAAAAGTTTAATATTCTTTATCAGATTATTAAGTTCAATATCCAGACTACAGTTAAATATTCCGGTATTAGTTTCTATCATGCACTGGTTTCTTTCAAGTGTAGCATCCTCAACTATATCAATATTAACTTCTCTTGACATAGCACAATATATTTTCCCCTGATTATTAACAAGAAACTTATAATCATCCGGAGATACCTTTATCACATAGTCCCTGCTGCCATCAGCGTTATGCATAACATCATTAATAAGATGCAGGATAATTTCCTGATTATCTTCTGCCACAACACCAGTAACCTTTCTGAATACATCAGTAATGACTTCAACCAGTTCCGGCTCAATTGACTCCTTAAGATTATTATATTCCTGCTCAAGCTCTTTTCTTTTATTATCAAACTCAGCTTCAAGCTGTGCCTGTTTTATATTCATTTCTTCCTGCGCTTTTTCATTTCCCTCATAATAGCCGTTCTGTTTAGCCTCTTCAAATGCAGCATCTGCATTTTTATTAGCGTCCGCTATTATCTGCTCAGCCTGAAGTCTTGCTTCTTCTATTATTCTTTCAGCTTCTGCATTTGCATTTTCCAATGATGCGGCAGCCTGCTGCTCTCCCATTGCAGCATCATCTGTAAGTGCATCCGCTGTACCATCATCAGATATAAGTTCCTCAACAACATCTGCATGCAAACCATTAATAAAACCGTCTGCATCCATTTCATTATGTTTTGATTCCATTATAGTCTGAATCTTTTTCTTAATAAGGTCATTATAATCAATGACTCTCTCATCTTTATTAATTACAGAACTTCTTTTTAACAGATTAGACAATTATCTCGTCACCTCCGCCTCGTGATATTACGATTTCTGCTGAATCCTCAAGCTTTCTGATAATATTAACAATCTTCTGCTGTGCATCCTCAACATCCTTCATACGAACAGGACCCATATATTCCATATCTTCCTTAATCATAGAAGCAAGACGTGATGAAAGGTTATTAAGAATAACATTCTGTACCTCTTCAGTTGCACCCTTAAGTGCAAGTGCAAGGTCATGATTATCAACATCCCTGAGGACTCTCTGTATAGCTCTGTTATCAAGAGAAAGAATATCTTCGAATACGAACATCTTCTTACGGATTTCATCTGCAAGCTCTGGCTCTTCAACTTCAAGAGTCTCCATAATATGCTTTTCTGTTCCTCTGTCAACAGAATTGAGAATTTCAACAATTGCATCAACACCACCAACGATAGTGTAATCCTGATTAACAAGAGATGCGAGTTTTCTTTCAAGTACCTTTTCTACCTGCTTAATAACATCAGGAGAAGTTCTGTCCATCATAGCTATTCTCTTGGCAACATCTGCCTGTTTCTCTGGTGGAAGTGCAGACACAACATTAGATGCCTGCGCTGCCGGCAGATAAGAAAGTATCAACGCTATAGTCTGAGGATGCTCATCCTGTATAAAGTTAAGCAGCTGTGTTGAATCTGTCTTTCTGATAAATTCGAAAGGGCGAACCTGAAGGCTTGCAGTAAGCTTTCCGATAACATCCCTCGCCTTATCCTCTCCAAGGGCTTTTTCAAGAAGTTCCTTGGCATATGAAATACCACCCTCGGCAATATACTGCTGGGCAAGACATATTTCATAGAACTCATTAAGTACCTGTTCTTTAGTCTGAGGTGACACACTGCTTGTATTAGCTATCTCAAGTGTCAACTGTTCAATCTCTTCTTCTTTCAAATGTTTAAATATCTGGCTGATTTCTCCGGCCAAGTGCAATAAGCAATGTCGCAGCCTTTTCAACACCATCCATCTCTCTTTCAGTACCAGCAGCCGGCTTTGGCATATGTATCATCTCCAATCATATGTAATAAACTTTTACGAATATTTCCAGTATTTATCACCAGTCATCATTAAGCCAGTTTCTAAGCAGCAATGCAACTGCCTCTGGATTTTCGTCAACAAACTTTTCAATAGCTTTCCTTGTCTCAGATTTCTCCTGAAGATCAATATCATCAACAGTAGGCTGATTCTCTTTTGTTGAAGCAAGCATTTCTTCCACAGAAAGTTCTGGTTCTTTCTCTTCTACAGTAAGTGGTCTTGCACTTCTTAATACTATAAATACAAGGATACCAAGAATCGCAACAGCAAGCGCAATCTGTATCCAGAATGATGCTCTGCTTAATACGCTTGTCTTAGTAGCATCATAAAAGTAAGGAACATTGTATGCAAGTACTGTTATATTATTAGTTGATATTCCGGTAGCATTAGAAAGCATATTCATCCAGTCTGCATTAACCTGAACCTGGACAGGATCAGCATTCTGTGCCTTGAATTCATCCCATGTCATGTTATCGAGATATCCAAGTTTCTTGCAGTCATCTTCGTTATATACAACATTCTTAATAAGTGTAACCGACATTGTAGATGTATCATACACTATCTTGCCCGGCTCAGTATTAGTTGTAGTAACAAGCTGGTTAGGAAGATACTGATACTGCTTTACTGTATATGTAGAAGAACTTGATGTTCCATCTGTAAGATCGTATGTCGTTCCACCCTCACCATTACTTGTAGTTCCCGGTGTTCCACTCGCTCCATTAGTTCCGGTTGATTCAAGCTCATAAGAAGTATCATATAAGCCTTCTTCTCTTCCCTCCTGGGCTGTATACTCAGTTGCAATCTTATTAACTGTATCCCAGTCAAGATCAAGATTAATAGCAACTGTTGCATCATTGAATAATGATGTTGAAAGTGCTGTATTCTTAACTCCGGCAGCTACAGTAGACTCAATCTGTGACTTATATTTCAGCTTGCTTGAATAAGAAATATTAGACACTGAGCCTGAATTATCAGCTCCATTAAACAATGTCTTTCCCGATGTATCAATAATGGTTATTCCATTGGTTGTACTGTTTCCAACTGCTGTTGCAAGAAATACTGCTATGCTCTCAGCAGCGTCGTCTGATACAGTCTTGTTTGTATCAACTGTGACAGCAACAGTTGTATCTTTTTTCGTTGAATAAAATGAATTAGTATCATCCGACAAGTGAACTGTAACAGAAGCCTTCTTGATTCCATCAAGAGATGCTATATCGGTTGCAAATTTTGTTTCCAGATATTTAGCATATTTTTTATTTTTATCAGCTTCTGTTGTAGTAAGACTGCTGTTAAGTGCATCATCAAGCGAATATCCTGAAGGCTTAATGTCATTGGATGCAATGAGCATTTTGGCATTAGTAAGATCCTGCTTTTTAACATTAACAGTCATATTATCTATCTGATATGTATATCCATTATCTGTAAGCAAAGTAGTAACAGTATTCATCTCGCTGTAATCTTCGCATTTGGTAAGTTCCTCATATGTAGGTCTTGACAATACATATGCTATTACGATAACAGCCGCTATAAATACGACTACTGCACTCACAATTATAATTTTCTGATTTCTTGTCCAGTTCTTCCATATTTCAAGAAGTCTCGCTGGAATCTGTTTCAATCTATCTAACATAAAAAAACCCCTATTTACATTGACATATTCATAATAGAGTTATAGGCCTCCAATGCCTTATCTCTTATTGCGACTGTATATTGCAGCGCAATATTAGCTTCCTGCTGATAAACTCCTAACTCATGAGTATTGGTCATGTTACCAAGAGCGTAATCAATTTCTGCCTGCTGTGCTCTCTGCACATACGAATTCGTACTGTTAAGTAATCCCGCCACAGAATCATATATTGCATCAAATGTGGTATCCGAATCAGATGTTCCTGTTGTTTTAAGTGATGCGTTGTCTTTCATTGCTGATGTGACTTTATTGACATAATCACTGCCTAAAGTTCCAATCGCACTAGTAAGGTCCATTGTTTATTCTCCTCTTTCAGTTAATATCTTATTATTGTCCATCTTATGTTGAAGAACCTATTGAAAGTCCCTTTGTTGCCATTGACTTGCTTGCATTAAAAGCTGATATATTAGCTTCATATGAACGCGATGCATCTATAAGGTCAGTCATTTCCTGAACGATATTGACATTCGGATATGTAACATATCCATTCTCATCAGCATCAGGATGTGACGGATCATACACCATTTCCATATCTGTCGATGTATCCTCATACACAGAAGTAACTTTAACTCCGTTACCTACCACACCACCATTAGCAAGTCTTAATGCATCTGAAAATGTAGAATACGCACCGGTTCCATATGAACCATATGCAGATTTTCCAAGTGCGGTTCCAGTCATTGTCTTTTCAGTAAAAACAACAGCCTTTCTTACATAAGGTGTGCCATCACTTGTTCTTGTTGTGTCTGCATTCGCGATATTTTCTGATATAACATCTGTTCTTAACTGTTGTGCAGTCATACCCGAAGCACTTACATTAAAAGCCGTAAACATTGACATAGGCTATTCCCCTCCAAATATACTAACAATTATTTTAATACTGATTTAAATCTTGAGAACTCATTATTCATACTGTCAATCAAAGCATTATAATTAATCTGCTCTGAAGCAAGTTCCACATTCTCAGTTGAAAGATCAACATTATTGCCATCTGTTCTGTATGACAATGTACTGTTATCTGTATAAGTTCTTATAGAAATATCTTTATAATCAACATTATTAACTCTCTGTGTGAGTGATGATGAATTCTTTCCCGAACGCTGTAACGCATTAGCAAGATAAGAACTGAACTCTACATCCTGTCTTTTATAATTAGGTGTATCAACATTCGCAATATTATTCGTTAAAACTTCTTCTCTTGTCCAGCTTGCATCTGCTGCTGATTTCAGCAGATTCACATAACCAAAAGCTCCTGTGCTCATATACTTTATCCTTTCTTAATACGCCAAGCGCAAAATATGCCTATTACCAGAACATAAAAACACTACATACATTATAAATTATAAATTCAAAATTACAATTGTTTTTGACAAAAAATGGACCCAATCACATTGGATCCATCCTCAATACCGCTTACTCCTTAAGCTTTTCCCATTATACAATTAAACTGCTTAATCATCAAGTCTTTTTATTGCATCAAATACAGCTTCATTAAGAACTTTAATTTTAGTTCCTTTCATGCCCGACGACTTCGTTGAAATAACTCCGGCACTGTCGAACTTCTTAAGTGCATTAACAATTACAGACCTTGTAATTCCCGTATTATCTGCGATCCTGCTTGCCACAAGAATTCCTTCTGTTCCATCCAGAGCATCAAAAACAGCCTTTATAGCCTGAAGTTCTGAAGCAGATAATGTAGAAATTGCAGACTTGACAATCTTCTTTTTTCTTTCATCCTCCGCATTCTCATTGCAAACAGAGCTCATCATTTCAAGTCCTACAACTGTTGCACCATATTCACAAAGAATAATATCATCAATGTCATAATCATTGATACACTTGTACATAAATAATGTTCCAAGACGCTCACCGGCAATATCAACCGGTGCGATCAATGCCTTATATTTACGTTCATTTCCACTTGTAAATCCAAGTGTAAGCAGATTGACATTTTCTTTAGTAGACAAAACACCAAGCAGTCTTTCATTAAACATTTTGTCAACAAATCCACCAACATCTGCCGTTATAAGTTCATCTATTCTCTCTATATTATTCCAGCAGCCTGCTCCAAGAACCTTTCCCTTCTGGCTTATAACCAGAACATTTGACTCTAATATACTGCTAAGCACATCACAAATATCGTTAAAATCAACCCTTTGTGAATGATTATTGTGGAGCAGCTTATTGATTTTCCTTGTTTTATCAAGAAGCTGAACACTCATTGTAAATCTCCAATCCTTCTTCTGATAATAACCATCTAGTTATTATTCCTTGTCATTCTTGTTCTCTACATAGCCGCATGTTTCATCAGCACATACAAGCTTGTTGCCTTTTTCAACCATATACCCGCCACATTTAGGACATTTCTTTTCTGACGGTCTCTGCCATGAAACAAAATCACAATCCGGATAACCATCACATCCATAAAATGTTCTGCCCTTCTTTGTCTTCTTTATTATGACATCTTTTCCACACTTCGGACACGGAACTCCAATCTTTTCAAGATATGGCTTGGTATTATGGCATTCCGGAAATCCAGGACATCCTAAGAATTTACCATGCGGGCCATATTTAATAACCATATTTCTGCCACATTTGTCGCAGATAACATCAGTCACTTCATCCTCTATCTTAACATGCTCAAGTTCCTTCTCTGCTTCATCTATTGCAACCTTAAGATCAGGATAGAAGTTTCTTATAATCTCTTTCCATTCAACAGTTCCCTCAGCTACACCATCAAGAAGTGATTCCATGTTGGCTGTAAATTTAACATCAACAATTGTAGGAAAAGCTGTAAGCATTATATTATTAACAGCATTTCCAAGTTCGGAAATATAAAGATTCTTGTTTTCTTTAATAACATAATGTCTTGCAATAATTGTAGATATTGTAGGCGCATAAGTACTTGGTCTTCCTATTCCCTGTTCTTCCAATGCCTTTACTAATGATGCTTCAGTAAAATGTGCAGGTGGCTGTGTAAAATGCTGTGTGCCATTAATGTCAGAAAGTGAAAGTACTGAATTCTCATCCAGCCCTTTTGCAAGAGTATTTGTTTCTTCATTATCATCATCATTCTTGTACACAGACATGAAACCATCAAATACAACCTTTGACGCTGCAACACTGAATCTGTACTTTCCTGCTGCAATTCTTACAGATGTTGTTTCATAAACAGCCGGTGCCATCTGACTTGCCACAAATCTTTTCCAGATAAGCTGGTAAAGTCTGAACTGATCTCTCTGCAATGATTCCTTAACAACTGTTGGAGATAAGTTAAGATCTGTTGGGCGGATTGCTTCATGGGCATCCTGAATCTTCTTATCATCCTTCTTGGCATTAATTTCTTTTGGAATATAGTTATCACCATAATTCTCACTTATATATTCCCTTGATGATACTTTTGCCTCATCTGCTACTCTTGTAGAATCAGTTCTTAAATAAGTAATAAGACCTACTGTTCCCCGTCCCTTTATGTCTACACCTTCATATAACTGCTGTGCAATATTCATTGTACGCTTGGTAGACATATTAAGCGTTTTAGCTGCTTCCTGCTGAAGTGTACTTGTTGTAAAAGGAAGTGGAGACTTTTTTACCTTTTCTCCCCTCTTAATACTTTCAATACTAAAATCACTCTTCTTAACTTCATCAAGAATAGCCTGCATCTGTTCGCCATTCTTTATTTCGATTTTTCCATTCTCATCACCATAAAATTTTGCAATTAAAGGCTTTTTCTCCCCTTTAATATCAAAAACAGCCTCCATAGACCAGTATTCTTCCGGAATAAATGCATCTATTTCATTCTCTCTGTCACATATCATTCTTAAAGCAACAGACTGAACTCTTCCGGCACTTAAACCCCTCTTAATCTTAGCCCATAATAACGGACTGATTCCATAACCAACAACACGGTCTAATACTCTTCTTGCCTGCTGCGCATCAACAAGATTCATATCAATTTTTCTTGCCTCTTTAAGCGATGCCTTAACCGCATTCTTAGTAATCTCGTTAAATGTAATTCTGTATATATCTTTATCTTCTAATTTAAGTGCCGCTGCAAGATGCCATGAAATAGCTTCTCCCTCGCGGTCGGGATCGGTTGCAAGATATACTTTATCTGCTTTTTTAGCCTCTTTTCTTAAAGCTGCCAGAATATCCCCTTTTCCCCTTATAGTTATATACTTAGGTTCATAATCATGTTCAATATCAACTCCCATCTGGCTCTTAGGAAGATCCCTTACATGTCCCTGTGATGCCATTACCTTGTAGTTAGCTCCAAGGAATTTACTAATAGTCTTAACCTTGGCAGGTGACTCCACTATAACCAAATACTTATGCATCTATAGCCCTCCAAATCAAATATGCTTCCTTATATAATAATTCTTAGAAACTTCTTCTATAAGTCCATCAAGCTCCAACTCAAGCAGAATCCCCTCCGCTTCTACAAGACTTACTTTTGAATTATTAATAATTGTTTCCAGACTGACTGGAAACAAATTGATTTGACTATACACCATATTTTTAGGGCTTGCAAGCCTGATTTTTTAAATCATCTTTAAATATACCATTATCATTTAAATTATTCAGGCAGTCGTGTCGTTTTGTGCCCTTATTAAGATACATGTTAATGCTCTCTGTGGCGCATATATCCATTGGTGATGTAATCATCTGGGCACCTTCTTTTATAAGTTTCAGACAGCCTTCTGATAAACAATCCCCTATTCTTCCGGGAACAACATAAACATCCCTGTTCTGCTCCAATGCCTGATCTGCCGTTATAAGAGATCCGCTCTTCTGTCTTGCCTCAACTACAATTAATGCATCTGCCATACCGCTTATAATCCTGTTTCTCATAGGAAACTGCCCGGCTCTTGGCGGCGTGCCCGGTGGATATTCTGACATTATACCCCCTGCATTCTGCAATTGCATATATAATTCTATATTACTCCTCGGATAACAAATATCCACTCCACATCCAAGAACAGCAAGACTGTATCCACCTTTATTAACAGCTCCCCTCTGTGCTGCTGCATCTATTCCTGATGCCATCCCGCTTATAACCTGAATTCCCATATCAGCAAAACATTTTGCCAGCATATCTGCTATTGTCCTTCCATACTCTGTGCAATTACGTGCACCCACTATAGCTATGGTTGGAACATGAGCCTGCGGTAATTTCCCTTTATAATAAAGAATATACGGATAATCATATATATTCATTAATTGTTCAGGATAATCATTCTTTCCGGGAAATGTGAATTTAATTCTCATTCTTTCTAAATCATTATAACCTCTGTATATATATTCATTATTCCTGGACTCTATAATTGCTGACACATCTTTTTCTTTTATTCCTGACACACTGTTAAGCAATTTATCTGACGCCTTATATATCTGTTCTGGTGTATCAAATGTATTAAATAATGTTCTCAGTTTCATATTAGATATTCCAGCAATATTATTAACCCAATACCAATAATACTCCTCTTTCAATACTCCCCCTTAATGCAGCATAACATCCGGTATTCCTCTGTAATAAAATGCCTCGCTTATATTGTTTTTTGTAATATTTTCATTACCATCTATATCTGCAATCGTCCTTGCGGTTTTTAATATCTTATGGTACCCCCTTGCAGTTATATTCTTCTTTGAAAATATTCTTTCTATAAGTTGTGATTCTTCTCTCCCAAGCCGGCAGAATTTATTAATGTTCCTTCCGCTGATCTGTGAATTATACATTATATTCATTCCCTTAAACCGTTCAAGCTGTGCTGTTCTGGCTCTCAAAACACATTCTCTCATAGACTCTGAATCCATCCGTTCCCTATCGTCCTGACCAGCCTTATCTTCCAGTTCTCTATAGCCTATCTCTTCTGTCTTTATGCACAAATCAAATCTGTCCCATAACGGAGTACTTATCCTTCCCATAAATCTCTTTATATCCTGTTCAGAACAATTACATCTGTTTCTGTCCGGATAATATCCACATTTACATGGATTCATTGCACCAACAAGCATAAAATCAGCAGGATATGTATATGCTCTGTTCATTCTTACAATTGTTATACTATTATCCTCGAGAGGCTGGCGCAGACCTTCAAGTATATCAGGCTTAAATTCTGTCATCTCATCAAGAAATAATACTCCTTTGCCTGCCAGAGTAATCTCACCCGGTCTTGGCACAATCCCTCCTCCAAAAAATGCACTTCTGGTAACATTATGATATGGTGCCCTGAATGGACGGTTCTGTATAAGACCTCCATTCTCTCCCAGTTGTCCCGCCACACTATATATATTAGTAACAGCCAACTTTTCATCAAATGTCATCTCTGGCATAATTGTTGGAATTCTTTTCGCCATCATGGTTTTACCACTTCCCGGCGGCCCCATATACATAATATTGTGCATTCCTGCCACAGCTATCATAGTTGCTCTCTTCGCAGCAAATTGTCCCTTAATGTCTGAATAATCCATTTCTGAATATTTATCTTTAATGTTATTATCCATATCTGATATCTTTATATTATTAATAACACCGTTATTAATATATTTTACTGCCGATTTTAAATTACCTGCTGATATTGTAGTAATATCTTTAACAATATTCCCCTCATTAATATTAAATTCTGGTAAAAGCACCTTATCAATTCCTGCTTCTTTTGCAGAACACACACAAGGCAGTACTCCCCTCACGCCATTGATGCTTCCATCAAGACTCAGTTCTCCCAAAATCAGCATATTTTCAAGATTCACTTCATCTATATATCCATTTGCTGATAAAATAGCTAATGCAATTGGTAAATCAAATCCCGTTCCACATTTCCTTATATCTGCAGGAGATATATTAACAGCAATTCTCTGTGGTGGTAATTCATAGCCGGAATTACGGATAGCTACCCTTACCCTCTCCCTTGCTTCCTTAACCTCATTACTCAAAAACCCGCTCATGTCAAAGCTTGGAATTCCATTGCCAGCATCAACCTCCACCCGGACTATCTGTGCCTTAATCCCGTGTAAAACCCCACTTAATACACTACTATACAATAAACAACCTCCTATTATATTTCTATTGCGGTAATATACACTTACACATATTACATTATTCCAGTATTCATATATAAATATTATAAAAAAAATCCAACCGAATCATATAAGTGATATTAATAATCCGGTTGGCTTATCCCTACTTTGCAGTCATCTTAGAAAGTGCTTCGTTGTAATCATTCTCTGAATATTCTTTCAATATATCCTTTTTAGATATCCCATATTTAATCATAAAAATAATTGCATTTAATGTTGCAGTCTTAAATCCCTGCTCACTGCCAGACTTAAATCCATCCCGTCTGGCTTCATCATAATACTCTCTCAATGCTTCACACATAACCACCGACTCCCCTTTCTTTTTCTGACTTAATTCAAGAAATTCTTCACTAGATGTGATCTTCCCAATCATCCAGAATAATTCACCGTCTACTTCCGTTCCATCATACTTTGAATATATATAATCTATATTCTTCTTATAAATATTGCTTACCACATCAAATAATATTCTTACATCTTCATTATGGAACAAAAGTCTCCCAGAATCAAGCATCTGCACAAGATTAATCTGATAATCTGCAAATAAATCCACAAAACGTTCTGGCATATCAACCATCATATCTTTTAATGATACAGGTCCATCCCATTCCTTTTCTCCATAATAAAGTATGATATTAATTATCGGATGAAATCTGTCGTCCTTCTTAATTCCAGATAAGAATTCATCCGCATCAACTGCCTTAACGCCATTATCCTTATTCCACTTCCTGACCCCTTCAAATTCTTTCAGATACCCAAGCGAATCATAAACCATTGTTCTAAGCGGCATCCCATAGTGAATGTGTTCCTGTATCTCCAATCCTAATACAACTAATTCCACTCCATCAAAATTCTTCTTAACAACATCCCTGAATCTTCCAAGAGACAACTTATAATCATCCGCCATAATAACCCCGGACACATCAGTGTCCATCTCCTCCAGATTATCCGGCTTAACAACCTGTTCTCCTCCAAATAGCACAGCATTGAAAAGGTCTGCAAAATGTTCATTATCCCGCCAAAAGCTTTTACTTACTGTGTCTTTCTTAGTCTTATCAACCAGTTTCCTCTCATTATCTTTCCCCATATGCCTCCTCTGAACGCTCTTAAAACGCCTATCCCTTCTGTATACCGCGCTGCGTTATCAATGTGTAAGTATATTAACATTATAATTAGCATACGTCAATATATATTTATATAATAAATTATAAATATATATATGCGTATAAAAAAACCAGAAGCCTTCCTACGCTTCTGGTTTTTCTACATTATAAATTTAATCTAAAGGAATAAGGTCTCTGTTATAATGTATTATCTCTGCATAACCTACATTATTCCTGCTATCTACAGCCTGAATACCAATCTTTAACTCACCCTTAAGCAGCTTATCCTTCATATTTAAATCACTGACAGCATACAAATTAAATTTATATTGCTTACCACTTAATACTGATTGAGCCGGCTTATAGGAAACAATATTTCCATCTTCATCAAGATAGCCTAACAACTTATCGCCAGATGATGAATCTGAATCATATTTATCATTTGAATTAGCATCGTAGTATACAAATGCAGATGAAATTCTTCCTGTTCCATCAATAAGATCCGGAATCTGATATTATATAATCAATATAAAATTCAGATGAACTTATTAACTGAAGATAGAAACTCTTAGAGAATAAATGGTCATTCTCCATACTTGTATTAGGATACTCTACCTGAGGTGGCATATTACCAGCAAGCAATGCTCTTACAAATGTATTAACAAACACTTTCATTTCATCAGATGATTCACCTGTGACTTTTGAATGTCCTGCACTTGTATAAGTAACATTTCCATATGAGTACGCATAATAATTGCTTATTGCATCCTGTCCTGTGCAGCTGAAGTAATCACTCATTGCATATCCCTTATCATCCGTTGATGATGTTTCACCTAATGTATACCATACAACAACTTCATCTCCTGCTGAACCATTAGGTTTAGTTGCTCCCTCTTCAAGGTTAAGCGCAAAATACTGTCCATGTGTACAAGCAACACTTATTTCCGCTCCGGATACATCATATGGATAAGATGTTATCTGTCCATCATTAAGCTTCTGAACCTTATTTGTAGTTCTTGTAGGTGTATGTTTGTCTTTGCCATTTGAATCTTTATATTTTACATTTGTCTTAATCAATGTCATTTTATTCTGTTCTGAATCATACTTCATATATGACATAGATGGCTTATCAGAATTATTATCATAATTCAGCTTATACATTAACGAATCAGATAATGATAATCCCGTCTTCATTCCTATTTCAGACTTAAATGTTTTAGTAGAATATGATAACTCGTCATATTTTCCAACTGCAACCTTAGATGTTCCACTATTCTTCTTATAAGACAACGCATCATGTGTAAACAGCACTGAATTTCCTGCATCAATATAATCTTTTATGGCGTTTACAGCATTATCAGATAAATCTCCTTTATTGCCATAATCATCAGCAAGACCAAGAACAAGCATAGAATAATTATTAAGTTCTGCAAGTATATTATCTCTGCTTCCTAAATCATTAAGCTGACTTTTTGTTTTCTTGTCAATACTGATATTAAGTCCTGTTATGCCCTTAATATTATTGTATGCCTTCATGAAATCAGAGCCATCACTTAAATCAAGATTTGACAATTCTGTATCGCCATCTGTTGCAACAATCTGTAAAACCTTAATTGTTGTTTTTCCATCACCTTCAATGGCAAATGCACCATCACTATTCTTGACCTGACCGGTCTTGGTATTCTCTATTCTGACACGCCATGCAACATATCCGTTCATACCCGTAGGAATCTTTATGTCTGACACCGTATATGTTCCGGCACTTGCCTGTGTAAATGCTATACCATCCACACCGCCATATATAAGCTCCGCATCCTCAGTACTAACATCTTCAGAGAAAATACTATCTCTGTTTCTGTCAACATATATCTTTATCTTATATTCACCGGCATCAAGATAACCGCTGAATGTAAGACCATTCTTCAAAGAACTCTTTTTAACAACCGATTTCGTTTTCTTGTAATCAGCCAGAGTACATGTAATTTCATTCCTTGGTTTCTGTACATATCTTATTGAATATGTTAAAGGAATTGGATTAACCACTGTCTTTGAACCGTCTTTAGATGTAGTTGTAGCAATATCAAAATCAGCTGATGAAATATTAGAAAATGATTTCTTGTCAGCTCTGAGCATTTCTGTCAGTTTTTCCATTGTGAAATAACTGTTTACATTATTCTTTTCTGCGCTCTTGCTGCTGTCACCTATTACCGATTTAATATCATCATATATCTCATCATCAATAACAATTGGCAGACCTCTGTATATGTATTCCTTAAGATTATTATACATCTTATCTGTCATATCATTACCGTTAAGCTTGGTTCCTGATACTCCTGTACTAATCTCTGTTCCGGTATTATATACTTTTCCGAATACACTTGTGTTAAGACCACCTGATGTATATGCACCAAAAACAATTAAATCATATTCTGATGATAAATCTTTATTTAATCCATTAAATGCATTCATAGAACAATGGTCAATTGTAACTTCAACATCGTCCGCAGACAAATTAAGCCATCCGGCAACTACATATTTATCATTATCAGATGTAAATCTGTAATATCCTGCCGGTTCAATTTCCAACACACGTATAGACTTAACCTCACCAGTATCATAATCACCAAGAATATATCTTATGGCATCAAACGTTCCTAACTTATCTTTGCCATATACCTTCTTGGCATCATCATAGAATGTACCCTTGTATTTGCCATTAGAATAATAGTCATCCTGAACTAAAATATCAGATGTAAAACCATGTGACATCTGTGAACCGCCATTAAACTCAAAAGAATCTCTTGTAAGTATATCCTGTCTATCCTGCGTTGTAGCATTATAAACAGGGTAATAACTTTCACCATTACCATGTTTATTAGGATATGGTCTTCCATTGCTTGACGGACCATAAACATTAACGCCCCATGATGCATATTCTATATTACCTGCAATATACATATCAGACTTAATTGGAAGATCATCCTTTTTGCCGCTATATGTATAATCTGTTTTATCAGATTCATTCCAATGCAAATACACCCTTATATTATTGCTGTTATCAATATATATTCCACCACAATTTCCATAATACTCAGTGTCGCTCACTTTGTAATGTAAAAAATCCTTAACAAAGTATGGGCTTTCCAGACCACTTGTAATAATAAGTGCCTTTCCTATATTAGTTGACATGCTCTTATCAGTTGAAGCGTATAATATTGCTTTAGCTTCCTTTGATTTTTTTACAATCAAATGCATAGCAACATCTGCTTTTAAATCACATGAAGCCCCCCAGTCAGTAACAGATGCTGACGGATAAAAATCACTTGTATATCCATTTTTTATTTTTC
>QRVH01000140.1 GCA_003458705.1 Eubacterium sp. AF22-9
CATCACCATATAGTGACATACCAGCCTCATACATATTCCGTATGCCATTTTCATTTTTGTCTCTCTTTACATCAATAACAGTCTCAACAAACTCACCATATAGTGACATACCAGCCTCATACATATTCCGTATGCCATTTTCATTTTTGTCTCTCTTTACATCAATAACAGTCTCAACAAACTCTTGATATTCATCTGATAACTTTTCTTCTAAGTTTTCACCAACTAAAAGTCCGCATTTTAACGAAAAAAACAAGGCTATGTTTCCAGATTTATCTTTAACAAGATATACTCTTGTTTCGCCATCAATATCCTCTGTCCATGCCTTGTTTTCGTCTCTTATGTATGTTTCAAGCGTATTGTCTGCCTTTTTTGAAACAAACTCGCCTATTAATTCTTTATTAACTGTTTTAGAAGTTAATACTTCATATTTAAACTCTCGAAAATAACTTCTTTTTTCACTTGTTTTAATTATAATCCCTCCTTATACCAAAGCATCCCTTCTGCTCATAAGTTCCCTTGCAGCATCCACTTTCATAGCATCTAGTGATAATTCAACATTACCATCATCTGAAGCTTCCAATCCTTTTCTAGCTTTTTTCCAAGAAAACTCTTCATGTGATAGACTGCTAAGCTTCCACGATGACAATGAACCATATCTTTCAAGTACACTATTCAATAATATCATTGTATCACCAGATACTTTTTCAAAAAAATTTTTCAATAAAGTCACTATTCAATAATATCATTGTATCACCAGATACTTTTTCAAAAAAATTTTTCAATAAAGTCCCTGACATATATGCACTTCTCACTTCTTTTAATACCGGTCCATATTTCCAGCCATAGAAAACTCCATCAAACAAAGGTTCATTATTATACATAAGGGATTCTCTTTGCGAAAAATACATAAGTTTGTGCATCTTCATCTCATCCATATGAACACCATTCTGTGTATAAATACATATCATATAAAGCTTTTGCTACACACATTGTCTTTTCCATATACATCCCTCCATATAAAGCTTTTGCTACACACATTGTCTTTTCCATATACATCCCTCCTAAATTTTAACAACATACTTTTTTTATTCTACAACACTTTTTAA
>QRVH01000141.1 GCA_003458705.1 Eubacterium sp. AF22-9
CTCCTAATTTGTTTTTTTTTTGTTTGATAAAAGAATAAATTGTAGGAATTCCAACCCAAATAACAAGCCCAATGAACAAAACCAACTCTGATTGCTCTGTTCCAACCCAAATAACAAGCCCAATGAACAAAACCAACTCTGATTGCTCTGTTATAAAATATAAAATCAACATAATGAAAACTAATGGAAATGTAATATATCCTAATAATCTATTCGCAATTTTCCATGTCTTTTCATCTGTCGTTGTCCAAGGTAATCGTAATCCCATATACTTATTTAAAGGAAGTTTTGTTGAAACATTTCCAGTAAAAAGCATAATGGTAACCACAAAAATAAATGATGTTGGAATGTTGACGATGAAATCATTATCTATTAGCGGAACAAAATATAGTGCAACTGCCAATATTACCGTCAATCTATTCATACGACGCATTGTTTTCACTTTTGGATTATCTTTAGATAAATTTGTAATAACTGCCATTCTCGTTTGCGCAACACCCATTAAACTAATCAAACCTGCTCCTATAAGGAAATTAACATTGCTTAAATTTTTGAAAAAGGCGATCAGAAGTGCTGTGATAGATAACCCAAATATACATATATCTAAAATAAAAATTGATTTCTTCATTTCTAAATCACTCCTTTTTCCAAAAATAGACATAAATCCAGACAATGCTTGTTGAAGTACTGTTACATTGATTGAATAAATGACAAAGTTTCCTTGCTTTTCTGAACTAACTAACTCTGCTTCTCGTAAGATATTCAGATGTTTTGTTAAAGCAGGTTTCGATATGTCAAAATGTTCCGCTATTTCTCCAGCACTTAAATCTTTCTCATTCAATAGTTTCAAAATTTCTCGTCTAGTTGGGTCACTAATAGCTTTAAAAACACTTCCCACACTCACACCCCTTTCATTTAACCAAAAAGTTAATTAACCTTACGGTTAAATACTAAGCTAAGAAATGCTTCTTGTCAATAATTTTAAAATTAATT
>QRVH01000142.1 GCA_003458705.1 Eubacterium sp. AF22-9
CAGATTTTTATTATGCAACAGTAGAATTGGAGATAACAAAGGATATTGATGATAATGATGTGATGGATTATATGAATGTTTTTCAGACGACTTGGCCTATATTAAAATTGAATAGCGATGGAACAACACAGTCATTTAAAACTAGTGCATGTGTTGGCTCTGATGCGGAAACTAATCAAATTGGAAAAACAAATTTTAGCTTTGAAAAAGGAGAAACAAGAACATTAATATTATATTATATATTGTCGGATGAAGAAGTCGAAAATGATAAACTTGTTATAAGTTTTAGTCTTAAAAATTCACCATTTATAGGTCCAATTAGCAATTGTACATGAACCAGAAGCAAATTAAAATATGTTAATCTTTTTACAAAATAGTTACCGCTCGTGCAGAAAAACAACCGCTTGCGCATATGCTCTTGAAAAGAAGTGAATAGGGAATTACATTAAGACTGTATGTTGATGAAATTCAATGTACAGTCTTTTTAGTATAAGGAGCAGATATGAAGAAGAAAATAAAAAGTGCAGTAATAAGTATAACAATTATAGCGGTATTGTTATTGTCAATTCTAATAGGGGTTAAGAATGGAGCAATAGATAAGTTGACAAAAGAAATGCCGACACTTGCAACAAGTCAGACAGAGACAAAGAAGTCAGCAGAAAATGAGTCTGAAAAAAATGAAAGCAGTAACTCTTCTAGGGTAAGAAATTCTAGAAAAAGAGATATAGTAAATATAGGACAGGAGTTTGAATTAATAGATTGGGATATAAGATATGGATATGATGAAAATAATAGAGATACATATAATGTTTTCAATGTAACCGTAAAGTCAGTAGATATATCAAGAGAATGTGATTTTGATATAAATAGAT
>QRVH01000143.1 GCA_003458705.1 Eubacterium sp. AF22-9
TTCATTGGGAATTTTATCAAAGTCAATACCTTAATCATGCATTCCGTCATACCTTAATCATGCATTCCGTCATATTTTCATTCTTTGCAGAATCCGTAGAAGCTTTCTTCATTGTACATGTATGTTCTTTTAAAATATCTGGAAGTTCTGCTAACACTTCATCTTTCATATATCATTACCCTTCATCATTATTAAGTTCATACCTTAATGTATCCAATGCCTCTATTGGCGATGCCATCTTCTTATATATCTCCTCTATATTTCCTGTAACATTCCGCATCTCTACTTTGTTATTCATTAACAGATGATATATAATAATTAACATTATTATCTGTATTATATTTGCATGAAAACAGATTAATAGCATCAACAAAATAAGGACTATGCGTCGTAACAACAACAGATAGGTCAAATTTTTTCTGAAGCAGCACGAGTAACTCAGCATATGCTATCTGCCATTGTGGGTGAAGATGGATTTCTGGTTCATCTAATACAATAACATCTTTATCATTATACTTCCTTTTTCAAGCAACATTTTTAATACAACAAATGATTTCATGCCGGTCGATAAATTGGATACTGCAATAGGTTTATCAAAAGCTTTACTTTTAGATATAACTCTCCTGTCAATAGGTTTATCAAAAGCTTTACTTTTAGATATAACTCTCCTGTCATCCTTATTACTGCTTATATCACCTTCAACAATATCTCCCAAAAGTGCAAATATATCATTCAATTTCTCTTTTGCAATTACTGCTTCA
>QRVH01000144.1 GCA_003458705.1 Eubacterium sp. AF22-9
TTATGTAATTTCAAATTATTTTTTCTTGCTTCAACCAAATTCATTTTATAATCATTGATAAATGCTTTCATATCTTCAGGAATATCCAACATTCCCTGTAATGATACCGCTCCATCCCATGCCTTCTTCAGGAATATCCAACATTCCCTGTAATGATACCGCTCCATCCCATGCCTTCTCCCCATAATATATAACTATAGTTATTATCGGTATAAATTTATCTGTTCTCTTCATTTTAGAAATAAACTCATCATCAGACAATCCTTTTGTTCTCTTCATTTTAGAAATAAACTCATCATCAGACAATCCTTTTGCTGTCTTATATTTAACAGCATTACTGTCATATTGTTTTTTATAAGAACCATAATCATATCCCATAACTCTCATCGGCATTGCATAATGAATATGTTCCTGATCCCATAACTCTCATCGGCATTGCATAATGAATATGTTCCTGACTTTCCATTCCAAGTATGCACAACTCGACATCATGTTTTGTTGATTTCTTTCGTATCTTTATATTATCTCTTGAAGCCAATACACTTTCAACATATTTTTTATTCTCTGATACATAAGATTCTTCCGTATCCATATCTTCAAGTTCATCAGGTTTTATTACCTGTTTCCCCTCATATAAAACCGCATTGAAAAAATCCGCAAATTGTTCATTATTACCTGTTTCCCCTCATATAAAACCGCATTGAAAAAATCCGCAAATTGTTCATTATTACGCCAATAGTTTTTTTA
>QRVH01000145.1 GCA_003458705.1 Eubacterium sp. AF22-9
TAATGAAAGGAGGGAGAATTTTGAAATACTATGCTGTAAAAATAGGGAGAATTCCGGGAATTTATACTTCATGGGATGTAAAAATAGGGAGAATTCCGGGAATTTATACTTCATGGGATGAATGTAAAAAGCAGGTTAGTGGATTTAGTAATGCGAAGTACAAGTCTTTTGAATCAAAGGAAGAAGCTGATCAGTATATAAGTGAAAACAGTGATATTATGTTTAAAACAGAGATTGAAGCTTATGTTGATGGAAGTTATAGTGAAACTTTGAAAAAGTATGCCTATGGTTGTGTAATAATAAAAGATGGTCAAGTCATTCATAAAATGAGTGGAAATTCTGCGAATGCAGATTTTATTGAAATGAGAAATGTAGCTGGTGAATTGCAGGCAGCAGTACAAGCTGTTAGATGGGCTATTAATAACAAAATAAAAAGTATCAGAATATATCATGATTATCAAGGAATTGCAAGCTGGGCAAATGGAGAATGGAAAGCTAATAAGCGGGGAACACAGGAATATGCCTCTTTTATTAATAATTGTTCATCCAATATACACATTGAATTTACTAAAGTGAAAGGCCATAGTGGTCTTAAGTACAATGAAATGGCAGATAATCTTGCGAGAATGGGATTACAACAAGAAGAGATTGAAGATGGAATTATTCAGTATAACGAATTTTGTAAAACCTACAAATATAGAGAAAGCAAAGTGTCTTTTTTTATTCAGGATAAGCTGATTACAGA
>QRVH01000146.1 GCA_003458705.1 Eubacterium sp. AF22-9
CAAGACTGATTCTAATACTCTTCTTGGTATTTCTGACAAGATTACAGGTAATTACAATTACTTAAATGCAATAGATTATAACGAGGACACACAAACAATTACAATGTCTAACGATAACGCTAGTGTTGACAAGCTAAGGGAAGAAATCAAGTTGCAATATTACAGAGATAACGGTATGTTTTACATAGGTGGTAGTTTAAATAAACCTACCGATATCATTAAATCTTCTTGGTATGATGATATGACACTTTATCAAGAAGACTACAATGCAGTTTCTAATTATGACTTTGCTATTGGTAGTGACAAAAATGCTTTTTTATTTCAATAGTTCTGATTATTCTTACATTTATTTATATTTAAAAAGCGATTCATATTTTGGAAGCGGAGAACCATATAACAATGCTTCTGTTTGGTGGCAGTTTACAGATAATAACTTAAACCCTGTAACTTTGCCTAATTACACTAAGTCCTTAAATTGTACTGAATATACAAGTACAAAGGAATACAACATGAATTATAATGAGTATGCTTTGCCTAATTACACTAAGTCCTTAAATTGTACTGAATATACAAGTACAAAGGAATACAACATGAATTATAATGAGTATGCTTTCAGATTTTACACTTGGTATTCTTCAAATGTACGCGGTAATTATTCTGAAAGATTGCTCAATAACATCAAAGAACGCGTTTGTATTGATACTGCTTCTACTTCTTACGGTA
>QRVH01000147.1 GCA_003458705.1 Eubacterium sp. AF22-9
TTTGATTCTTTGAAAGAAGAAGCTTAATGGGGGTATAGCTCAGTTGGGAGAGCACCTGCCTTGCAAGCAGGGGGTCAAGGGTTCGAATCCCTTTATCTCCACTGTGAGTTAACACTCACAAATAAAATATGTGATCGAAGCTCCAAGCAGAGCTTGTCGCTCATTGGCATGTTGCCAATGCCTTCGAAACAATAAAACAGCTTATGAATGCAAGCATTCAACGCAGTTTGATTATTCCGAAGTCGCTCACAACATTGTTCTTTGAAAACTGCATATTAAAATATCTTATAAAACATTGTTTTAAATAATGTTTAGACATCCGAGGTGCGACATATACTGATAAGTCATATGTCAAACCAAGAAACAAACCAGGTTGAGAAATCAACCAAAAACCGAATGGTGTAACGCTATACATCATTATAAGATTGTGAAAGACGGACGATTTGCAGCGGTTATTCGGAAAACGAAGTTTTCCTCATATCCTTTGCTTCGCAAATGATTCTGCCAAATTTCATAAAGCTTTACGGAAGCAAGCTTCCAACAGCTTCATGAAACATGTCAGACCGCTTTCAAATCTATCAGGTTAAGCTATAAAGAGCATAGGGTGGATGCCTAGGCACTGAGAGCCGATGAAAGACGTGATAAGCTGCGATAAGCTGCGGTAAGGAGCAAATATCCATTGACCCGCAGATTTCTGAATGGGGAAACCTAC
>QRVH01000148.1 GCA_003458705.1 Eubacterium sp. AF22-9
ACTGGGGTGAAGTCGTAACAAGGTAGCCGTATCGGAAGGTGCGGCTGGATCACCTCCTTTCTAAGGAAGAAAAAGTAAAGGTTGTCTTTCTATTGAGTCATCAAGGATGGCTACTGTGAAGGAATCACAGATAAGAAGCTTCTGGTGGCGATACGCTTAGGGGAAACACCCGTACACATCCCGAACACGATGGTTAAGCCTTAAGCGGCCGAAGATACTATGCTGGAGACGGTATGGAAAAATAGGTGGCTGCCAGATTTAATAAAAAGCTCTAAATGGGGGTATAGCTCAGTTGGGAGAGCACCTGCCTTGCAAGCAGGGGGTCAAGGGTTCGAATCCCTTTATCTCCACTGTGAGTGAATGATAATAAAGTCGCTCACAACATTGTTCTTTGAAAACTGCATATTAAAATATCTTATAAAACATTGTTTTAAATAATGTTTAGACATCCGAGGTGCGACATATACTTAGAGTAAATGTCAAACCAAGAAACAAACCAAGGTTGAGAAATCAACCAAAACCGAATGGTGTAACGCTATACATCATTTTAAGGTTAAGCTATAAAGAGCACAGGTGGATGCCTAGGCACTGAGAGCCGATGAAAGACGTGATAAGCTGCGATAAGCTGCGGTAAGGAGCAAATATCCATTGACCCGCAGATTTCTGAATGGGGAAACCTAC
>QRVH01000149.1 GCA_003458705.1 Eubacterium sp. AF22-9
CTTAACCTTACCACTCATCATAACTCGCCGGACCGTTCTACAAAAAGTACGCCGTCGCACTTATGTGCTTCGACAGCTTGTAAACACAGGGTTTCAGGTTCTCTTTCACTCCCCTCCCGGGGTCCTTTTCACCTTTCCTTCACAGTACTATGCGCTATCGGTCACTGAGTAGTATTTAGCCTTACGGAGTGGTCTCCGCTCATTCCCACAAGGTTTCTCGTGTCTCGTGGTACTCTGGATACTGCCTTGCTGCTTTCGATTTCGGATACGCGGCTTTCACGCTTTCTCGCCGGACTTCCCAGACCGTTCTCCTATCAATTGCAGATCAATTATGCAGTCCTAACCCCAGTGGATAAATCCTCTGGTTTGGGCTCTTTCCCTTTCGCTCGCCGCTACTCAGGAAATCGATGTTTCTTTCTCTTCCTCCGGGTACTTAGATGTTTCAGTTCCCCGGGTTCCCTCTCATACACTATGTATTCATGTATGAGTACGCAAGGTCTTCTTGCGTAGGTTTCCCCATTCAGAAATCTGCGGGTCAATGGATATTTGCTCCTTACCGCAGCTTATCGCAGCTTATCACGTCTTTCATCGGCTCTCAGTGCCTAGGCATCCACC
>QRVH01000015.1 GCA_003458705.1 Eubacterium sp. AF22-9
TTTCGAGTCTCATTATCCATATTATTATCTTTTTTCATTCCTACTTTAACGCCTCAATGCATCAGTCTCCCAATAATTATTATCTTTTTTCATTCCTACTTTAACGCCTCAATGCATCAGTCTCCCAATAATCAGGTGATTTTACACTAGGCTGTCTTTTCTTTATTACTTCTTTTATTCTTGTTTCACAATCTTTTTGATAACCATAGAAATACTTATTTCTTCCATCCTCAATGGGATCAACATCTGTTGAAAACCAATAATCTCCAGTACTTTTATTCTGTGGACATCCATATATCGCCTGTAATACAGAACTTTTCCCAGTACCATTTTTACCAACCAGCATAGTTAAAGGAAATTCGAATTCAATTTTAGAGTTTTCTGTCAAGTTTTTGTATTTAGGGAACTGAATATATTTGATATAATTCATAAATTTATTATCTAAAATATCTTTACTAATTATTTTAATCAGTTTTTCAAAATTTTGTTCCATGTAAATAACTCCTTTATCCTAACGTGCCATCATTCTGTTTCCTTGCAGTATAGTATTTTGATTCTTACCTAAACCTAACCTGCAGATTCAACTTAATAAACCTCTCTCCATTCTCCTCATACAGGCTCATATACTCATGTCTGCTGGTTGAAGCTCTCTCCAGAATCGTGTTATCCAAAAGATACTGTTCAAAAAAATTTCTGTTATAAATGTGATATGCCAGTATTTCTCCATCCGCTTTTACAATGATATATCCTCCATTTGCCTCATCCAAACCATCCCACGCTTTGCCGGCTTCATACCCAATGCACAAGAGCAGAGGAACTTCTTGAATTTATATGTATACATCATTGCATCACCATATCCGAGAGGATCTCTTTCGCCAAGCATTTCTACCAGCTTATCGCAATCCTTTACATCCTCAGAATAGAAATACAACAGCATATTTCCGATAATTTCAGGCATACTGCTGTCAACCATAATAAGATTTCTCTTAAATCCATCATGATTCATTCCATAGTATTTTACACTGCCACCATACTCTGCAATCTTCGCCATTCTGTCCTTAATCTTAGTCCTTGTATCAATGGCATTAATCTCTTCTGCTTGTTCAGATGTTATGCCTGTAACCTTGTATATAAAGTTGGTAGTCAATCCTGCATTTAACAATGTAGGAGCATTTCCTACTTCTGATTTAATAGAAAAACCCACATTACGAATGAAATTAGTATGGATATCCTCAATCTGCATTGAAATATCTGTTGTATCAGCGGCAGGAGCCTTGATTTTTGTAACCTTTATTCCGTTTGCAAACTTTGCTACTTCCTCTACTTCAAAGCTTCCGCTATGTGAAGCTATTTCCTTCAACAATAAATTTGCATTTTCTTCCAGCTCTGTTCTTGAAACACTTAATATCCGATTAGACTGAATCTCCAGATGAACCATATCATTATCAATAACATAATCAATAACTTCTCCCCTGGTTTCTTCTCTCATTATCTTAAGTATAGGGTAATATACTTCATCGATTTTTTCTACCTTTTCATTGGCTGCATAAACACGCCCCTGGCTGAGTAATTTCATAAAAGCATATAATTCAGACCACTCGCCCTTGTTACCTGACATTCTATTTCCATTATTGCTCATATACTCAATACTCCTTTCATATTATATATAACTATTTAACTGCGAAATCTAAATGTAAAGTTTATATCTATACAATAACATGGTTGTTCATAATGACTTTCATCATAATATACATATCCATAATCTCCACGCTTATCACTATTACGCTTTTTAAAAATATTTTCAGGAACTTCAAGTCCATTTAAATATTCCTCTGCCTGAGCTATGGTGTACTTACAGTATGAACCATGTTCTGGTCTTTCCAATTTCATGTTCTTAAATAAATACTCTGTAAATTTTTCGTCGGATACAGCTCTACAATATAAAATTTCTCCATTACTTTTCACATCAATATAGCCACCATTTATTCTCCGTGTTCCATCCCAGCGTTTAGATGCAGTCAATCCTGCAAAGGCACAGAACAAAAAATCCTTAAACTTTGCTTTATATACCGTATTAGGGCTATGTACATTAAGTGGATTAATTAATGCCACCGCTTCGACTACATCTGATAATTTACGGGTAACAGGCTTTTCATAGTACCCATAATCTGATAGCAACATCGCATCAAACACGGACAACATATTTACATCATAGTGTTCTAAATTCCACATAAAAAATGATCCCGTTTCTTTTGCTTCTCCATATCTTCTATTATCTATAATTTTACTGCCCATAAACTTTAAATCTAATTTTTCAGACAACTTAATGTAGGCTATTCTTGCGTCTAAATCACATCCCCCTACAGAATTTTTCATAGAATTTATATAATGCATGGTTTCTTCGTCGCACCCCTCAACTCTATACACCATCTTTGACGCTTGTGAATAATTAAATAATGTAGGTGGATTACCTAAATGTGATTTCACCGAAAATCCAATAACTTCACGACTCGAATCATTGCTATTTAAAACTTCCAAAAGTATATCTGTTTTCTTATCATATTCATCGTCAACACAAGATTCCTTAATATTATGTATTCCCATTGTTTTTATCAAATAATCCTCGATATCAGGAAATTCAAATGCCTTACTGCCTTTTGCCATACGGATATATTCAAACAATCTCTCAGCATAACCTGAAACCTCTGATATTGGTATTAGAACACTGTCCTCACGACCTTCAAATGCAACAATATAATCAGTATTAATTGCATACTCATTTTTTACACCTAAATTCTTTCTTATAATTTTTAAAACATCCATATATACAGACAGAACTTTATTCAAATCTTCATCTCCTGAATAAATTCTTCCTTCTGCCAGCAGTTTTAAAAAAACATAAGCTTCGCTCCAATCACCTTTATTTAAACGCCAAGCCATATGAACACTCCTAACCTAATCATTTGCTGTTATCTAAAACTTTCCTTATCTCTTTTGCTATTGCCTCAATAACATTAACTGTTACGCTGTTACCTAACTGTTTGTATAAATGAGTATCTGCCAATTCCAACCTAAAATCATCCGGGAACCCTTGCAGTCTTGCCCATTCTCTCGGAGTCATTTTCCTAATACCTTCTCTGTTAACTTCACCTTTAATATGCGTAATCGGCGTAAAATTTGTAAGTCTCTTATCTACAATAAGGTTTCTTTCACGCCCCATTCCACCACAAACAATTGCGCCTGCTTTTCCATCCAGATCCCTGATTTCATATCCAAATCCGTTTCCCTTGGATTCATGACGAGCCTTATGTCTCTTCAAAGTTTCAATATACACCGTTGACAAATAATATTTAACGCTAACCTCATTTTCTTCCATAATATCCCTGATGCAGGTATTCGAATTAGTCGGTTCCGGGAACTTAAAACTACTGCTGTCAATGTCATTCCTAAATGCCACAATGTAAATTCTCTCCCGATTCTGAGGAACCCCAAAATCTTTGCTGTTTAACACCTTATCATAAACTGTGTATCCTATTTGCTCGAATGCTTTTTTGATAACCTTAAAAGTCCGTCCTTTGTCATGAATAGTCAGCCCTTTTACATTTTCACAAAAAATAACTTTAGGCTGATGATACTCGCATATTCTTACAACATCTTGAAACAATGTTCCTCTACACAAACCTTTATAGTCATCATCAAATCCCATTCGCTTTCCGGCAAGTGAAAAAGCCTGACACGGAAATCCTGCAAGACAAATATCAAATTCTGGAATTTCCTTCTCGTCTATCTTTGTTATGTCACCTGCTATATCAAACTTATCATTATAATTCAACCTGTATGTCTGTTGTGCATATTCATCCCATTCACTTACAAACACTGTCTTGATTTTTTTCCCAAATGCCTTATCAAAACCTTTTCTAATTCCACCAATACCGGCAAACAAATCTATAGACTTATACATGTCAAATCTCCTCTATTCCATATCATAATCATTACATTTTTCATCAAAAATTGCTTCTTCTATTACCCGTATACATTCATCTGTGTTTTTCATAATGTCCTTACCCCAGAATCTTATAACGGTCCAGCCGAGAAACTGCAGTTGCTTATTAACTTCATCATCCCTATGCTGATTATTAGATATCTTATTTATCCAAAATTCAGCATTTTTCCCACGTTCCAACTGCGGTTTTAGTACTTCCCAGTCTTTTCCGTGAAAAAACTCGCTGTCACAGAAAATAACAATTTTATACTTTGTAAGCACTATATCTGGTTTTCCCGGCAGTCCTTCATAATTCTTTCTGTAACGATATCCTCGTTTCCATAATTCCTTACGAAGTTTCAACTCTATCGAAGTATCTTTCGATTTGATATTTTTCATATTCCTATGTCGCTGCTCTTTTGTAAGCCTGTCCATAATTATCGCTCCGCTTCATCAGGCACAATCTCCAAGATGTCAGAGATATCACATTTTAATGCCACGCATATTTTAAGCAATATGTCTGTATTTACATTCTCGTTCCTGCCTAATTTTGCGATTGATGCATTACTTACACCTGATTGCTCCGCTAAATCTTTTTTCTTCATATCTCTGTCAATCAGCAGCTTCCATAATTTCTTATAACTTATCTTCATTTCATCCTCCGAAACCAGAACATACATTCGTTTCTATTTCCTATCATATCACACAAGTCTGCATATATCAAGTTCTTTTTCATAATTAATTATGAGTTCTCACATTTATTTTCTTGATTTTAGAGACAGAGAGTACACCTATCGTGCCCTCTGGGGTAAATAGTAAGCTGAGAAAATTGTATATTTAAATTAAAAAATAGCACCCCAGCAGTATCCATCCACTGCCGAAGTGCTATCCATTCCATCAATTATTCCATTAAAATCTACCCAAATATACTCATCAGATTAGCCACGACAAGACCGCCGCCGGTTCCGATGACATAGCCAAGCAGCGCCATCATGATACCAACTGGTACAAGGGCATTAGAGTATGCGCCGGCGAGGACCGGTGCTGTTGCTGTTCCACCGATGTTTGCGAGGGAAGCAACGCAGCATGTGAAGATGTCGAGTTTCAATATCTTCGCAAGTGCAATCATTATTGCCACATGGATAAGGAGGATTACGAATCCTGCGAGAAGCCATATTGGGGCATTGCCGACTGCTCCAAGGTCTGCTCTTGATGCTATTAAGGCAATGACTATATAAAGCATTACATTTGAAATCTCCTCAGTTCCCTTAATCTTGCCAAATGGTGTCAGGGCGAATACGATACCAAGCACTGATACGATAAGGACTGTCCATGTTGTGCTGTCAAAGAATGATAAATATGCATTAATCATGCTGCCAAGTTCCATTGAAACTGCCGATACTAAGAGTCCTGAACCGAGCAGAAGAATGATGTTCTGCCATACGAGAGGCTTTGTGTTGGCTTTTGCTTCCTCTTCGAGTGCAGCTCCAACGCCGTCGATTATGCTTGTGTCTGCCTTTGTCCATTTGTTGAACTTCTCGTGATTTCCGATTGCCCACAGAAGGAACATTACATAAAGTGTCGCGCAGATTGAATCCATAACAAGGGCGTAAGCCATTGTTGCTTCGTCAACATCAAGTGCTGCCTGGATTGCGAGCATATTGCCGCCGCCGCCCATCCAGCTTCCGCACAGTGCGCCGAGTGCTTTCCATGAACCTGCGCCTAAGAGCTGGTGGAATATTGCATATGAAACAAAGAATCCAAGTCCGATTGACAAAGTTGCTGCGAAGAAACCGATAAGCATTTTAGGTCCAAGCTTGATGATTTTCTTCAAGTCACAGCGAAGCAGCATTATGAAAAGCATCGCATATAATATCGGGTTCTTGACTGATTTGTACACAGCGCTTGTTGCACTAAGGTCCCACACTTTCATTGTGCAAAGCAGCATAAGCCCTAGGTATATAAGTACAATCGGCGGTGCAAAATTAAAGAACACCTGTGCCTTTTTCCCTTTAAAAATCTTAGGTAGATTTACTAATACTGCGGCTGCAAATATAAGTGCCGCAAGGTATAAAAATCCATCTTTTATCATGTATTAATTCTCCTTATGGTTAATATATAGCATATTATACCCATTTTTTTGTAGTATATAACTAAAATTGCGGAAGTAAATGTGGTGCAATCTGTCGTCACACACTTACTCCCGCAAATTTAGTTATAAACTTTTAAGTATCTCCATCAGATATTCCCAGGTCCGCTCCACTGAAGCCGCGTCCATACACTCATCAGGCGTATGCACACTTTCAAGTGTCGGTCCAAATGATATCATATCTACTCCCGGCATTTTCCCGGCAAGTATGCCACATTCGAGTCCGGCGTGGATTGATGTCACTTCCGGTTCGTGGCCGTATACATTTGTAAAGCTATCAACGCATATCTTTCTTAACTGCGAATCACTCTTGTATTCCCACGCAGGATAGTCCGACATTGTGACTACTTTTCCTGACAAATGTTTTACAAATGTGGTGACTCTCTCAAGCAATAATTTCTTTCCAGCCGCTGTATTGCTTCTTATAAGATATTTGTACACAAGCTTGTCTGCGTCGAGATAAGCAGTTCCAAGATTGAGAGAAGTCTGCACCATGCCCTTAATCTCCTGACTCATTTTGTACACACCATCAGGACTTAACCAGAGGGCATATATTACATTTGCAGTGCTCTTGGAATCAAGAACCTTGTCTGCTGCAATGTCTGTCTTTTCAAGCTCAATCTTAGCATGTGGCTCTGTCGCGCTGATTTCCTGCATCCACACAGCCGCACTCTCTTTGATGCTTTGTTCAAATGTTGTGGCATCGCAGCTTCTGACACTTACAACTGCCTTTGCTTCTTTTGGAATTGCATTTTCCTTGCCGCCACCTGAAAGCGACACAAGACGGAAATCTGCTGCCCCGCTGGCATGTGAAAGTAATGAAGCAAGCAATCTTATAGCATTAGTGTGCTGTTTGTGAATCTCAACGCCGGAATGACCTCCGGCAAGCCCGCTTATCTTAGCTTCGAAGCATACCGAACCATTCTGCACATCAATTGCACCATCTGCCACCCAGTCCGCAGCATCCTCATACACAACCGGAATGTCACACTCAGCTCTCACACCACCAGCACAGCTTACATACAATATTCCCTCACTTTCAGAATCAATATTAATAAGTCTCTTTGCTGTAAGGTCAGAAGTGTCGAGGTCTCTTGCGCCAAGCATTCCAATCTCTTCATCGCTCGTAAGCACTGCCTGTATAGGAGGGTGTGCAATTGTATCCGATGCAAGTACTGCCAGTATAAATGCAACAGCAATTCCATCATCAGCGCCAAGCGTAGTGCCATCAGCCCATACCATCTTACCATCGGTGCAGGCCTTAATGCTCTGTACACTCATGTCAATATCGCAGTCCGGCTCTTTTTCACACACCATATCAAGATGTCCCTGCAAAATCACAGGCTCACAGTCCTCATATCCAGAAGTCCCCGCCTTAAATATAACAACATTATCAGCCGCGTCCTTCCTTGCCTTAAGTCCATGCAACTTAGCAAACTCCAGACAATAATCCGCAATCATCCCGGTATTCCCTGAACCATGCGGAATCGAGCATATTTTTTCAAAATAAGAAAACACCTCAACAGGAGTTAATTCATTTAACTTCATAAAAAAGCCTCCTAAACCTACTTTTTGATCAATTTTCATAATCTGATAGGTCTTTTTTACATTGTTAGTTGGTTTATTATGCTTCTTTTCCCCTTAAATGCCTACTAATTCATCATATTTAGCAACATTAGTAGGTCTTTTTCTCATATGTTTATAATATTAGACATTTCTTATCAGTCAAAAAACCTACTATTTTCGCATAAATCATAAATTTAGTAGGCAATTTTCTTTTTTCTCCACTATTTTCATCATAATTTCTTCTAAATAAACCTACTAATTCATCACATTTAGCAACATTAGTAGGCTTTTCCCTACTTATGCGCTGATTTCATGTGCTATTTGACGCTATCCCAAATGAACAAAGCCCCACAACATACACCAATAGCAGCACCTGCAGTGCAACGCCCAGGTGCGTCCGCACACCACCCCTTGAAGGGCAGTTGCCACATACTCCCAGCTAAACTTCCCATGAGGTAAACACTCTCTGCCGTGCTGTCAGTACGGAACATATACTTGAGTCTGACGTGCTGTGCATAAGTTAATACCGCTATCTGCAAAAGTGCAGTGCGGAAAATCTCGTTCAAGCGAAGCGCGTTTTGATTTTCCGTACTGTAATAAACTATGCAGATAGCGGTATTTACTTATGCTAAGCTAAGGAAGCCCGAAAGTATATATTCTGTACTGCCATCACCGCAGAGCAGGCTGTCTACACCCTACACATGTAATATTTCATGAGCCCTGTGTGACAACGGTTTCTCAAAATACTCCTCATAGCACTGCTTAACCGATGGATTCTCATGTGAGAATCTAAGATTATCGCGCTTATCAAGCCCGTACAGCACATGACGGCGCTCCTCAACCATCACAGTGTCTTCCTTGTAAGGCTGTCCGCCACCGTTGATACAGCCACCCGGACAGGACATGATTTCAACGAAATCATAGTGAACCTCGCCCTTCTTTATTGCATTCATAAGGTGTCTTGTATTGCCAAGCCCACTGGCAACAGCTACATTTATACTTGTTCCGTTAAGGTCAAATGTTGCTTCCTTCCAGCCCTCAAGACCTCTCACTGACTGGAATGCATCCGCATCAGGATTATTTCCTGTCACAAGGTAGTAAGCGCTTCTGAGCGCCGCCTCCATAACACCGCCTGTTGCACCGAATATGACACCAGCACCTGTTCCTTCACCTAAAGGATTATCAAACTCGTCCTCATCAAGTTCTTCCGGCTTTATGAAAAATGCTTTGAACATTCTTGCAACTTCTCTTGTTGTAAGAACCGCGTCAACATCCTTGCCGCCGTCCCATGTACACTCGTCCTTCTTTGCAAGACAAGGCATGATTGACACGCAGAATATCTTTTCCGGGTCAACCCCAAGCTTTTCTGCATAATACGACTTTGTTATTGCACCAAACATCTGCTGTGGTGACTTTGCTGTTGAAAGTCTGCCTGCCATCTCAGGGAACTCGCTCTTTACGAATTTCACCCATCCTGGACAACATGATGTGAACATTGGAAGTCCTGACTCCTTGATTTCTGGAAGCCTTTCAAGAAACTCGCTTCCCTCCTCCATAATTGTCATGTCTGCTGCAAATGTTGTGTCAAATATATAATCAAATCCTATTCTTCTAAGTCCTGCGACAAGTCTTTGTGCTGTCGCATATTCCTTAGACATACCAAAATCTTCGCCCCATGCTGTTCTTACTGCAGGTGCAATCTGTACTACTGTAATGATATCCTCATTTTCAATTGCATCAAGCACGATTCCGACATCGTCTCTTTCTGTAAGTGCACCTACAGGACAGTTGCTTACACACTGACCACAAAGTGTACATGCAGTCTCCGCAATGTTCTTGTTTGCACGCACATTTACAGTTGTACGCGAACCTGTATTTACAACATCCCATATGTGCATTCCCTGAATATTATCACACACTTGCACACAACGCATACATTTGATACATTTCTGGGCATCTCTGATAAGTGGAAATGTTTTATCCCAATTATCTTTTTCTAAGATTGAATCATATGGCATCTCTGATATATTAAGTTCATTTGCAATTGACTGTAACGCACAGTTACCACTTCTTATACATGTACCACATTTGTAATCATGCTGTGAAAGTATGAGCTTTACATTAGTCTTTCTGGTTGTACGCACTTTTCTTGAATTAGTGTAGACAACCATGCCTTCTTCTACGAAGTTATTACATGCTGTAACACATCTGTCAGTACCTTCTACTTCAACAACACATACACGACATGCACCAATTGCGTTGACTTCTTTGAGATAGCAGAGTGTAGGTATTGTCTCTCCTATTGTTTTGGCAGCTTCAAGAATGGTAGTTCCTTCTTTTACTGATACAGCTTTACCGTTAATTGTTAAATTTACCATTGTTTCTCTCTGCCTCCTCTGAATGAACCAAATCCAAAATGATCACATCTTAAGCAGCGTCCAGATTCCTGACATGCTTCCTCGCATGAAAATCCATATTCAATAGGTTCAAAGTCTTTCTTTCTGTCTGCAGCATCACGCAGTGCAACCTCAACTCGTCCGCAAGGTACCTTGTCCTCATATCCGGCATAAGGTATCTCTACATCTGAAGTTATCTCGTGATGGTAGCCAAGATATTCATCAATGTTGGCTGCCGCAACCTTTCCGGCTGCTATAGCCCTGATTACTGTTGCAGGTCCTGTTACGCAGTCTCCTCCTGCAAATATTCCTTTACGTTCTTTAATCTCACTTGTATCAAGTGCCTCAATTGTTCCTCTCTTGACTGTAACGCCATGCTCCTCAAAATATCTTGTCTCGATACCCTGTCCGATGGCAACTACAATAAGGTCGCAAGGAATAAGAACCTCGTCCTTAGCTGCAGTCTTAGGTGATGGTCTGCCGCCTTTTATCCTGCTTATCATCTGTGGCTGAACCCATAAACCAACTGCTGCGTCATTTTCATCTTTCTCTATTCTAACTGGTGACATAAGTTCAAGAACATCGCAGCCCTCTGCCTCTGCACCTTCAACCTCTTCCGGAAGTGCCGTCATGTCGGCTTTTCTTCTTCTATATACAATGCTTACTTTATCAGCACCTAATCTTACAGAAGAACGGGCAACATCCATTGCTACATTTCCACCGCCAATAACAACCACTCGCTTGCCAGTATAGTCAGGCATTTCATCATCACCAATTGCACGAAGCATTTCTACTGCTGATGTTACGCCTGTTGTAGCATCCTCACCATCAATTCCAATCTTCTTGTCTGCATGTGCTCCGATAGAAATGTATACTGCATTATATTCTTTATTAATATCCTCAAGCGTAATGTCTGTTCCTACGCTTATATTTTTCTTAACTTCTATTCCTGTAGACAATATAGCGTTAATCTCCGCATCCAGCTTTTTTCTTGGAAGTCTGTAGTTAGGAATTCCATATCTTAACATTCCACCAAGCTGCTTTCTCTGCTCAAATATAGTAACCTTATGTCCCATAAGAGCCAGATAATATGCGGCACTGAGTCCCCCCGGACCACCACCGATTATTGCAACCTTCTTACCTGTTGGCTCATTACATGCCGGAACCGGAACATCACCGGCATTATCAACTGCCATTTTCTTAAGTCCCCTGATATTGACTGGCGCGTCAATAAGTGTTCTCTTACATCTGTTTTCACATGGATGCTCACAAATGTATGCGCATGTTGTAGGCATTGGATTGTCTCTTCTTATAAGACGAACCGCGTCTGCATATCTGCCTTCATGCACAAGTGCTATGTATCCCGGTATATCTACTCCTGCCGGACATGACTTCACACATGCAACCGGCTGGTTACTGTTACATGAACAAAATCCTCTCTCAATATGTGACCTGAAATCATCCTCGCAGCCATCAATACATTTTAGTACAAGCTTTGCTGCCTCATATCCGATTGCACAGTCAGCGGAATAATAGATTCCCTCTGCTGTAAGCCTGATAACATCAAGAGTTTCCTCTGTTGCGTTACCATCAAGCACATCATCAAAAAGTCTCGCAAGCTGTCTAAGTCCCACACGGCATGGGACACATTTACCACATGACTGTGCAAGACACATTTTTATAAATGACCTCGTAAGGTCGATAGTACACAATCCCGGTGGACTTGCTACTATTCTTCTCTCCAAATCCTGATATAAAGACTCCATTGTAACCTGAGCCTTATCCTTAGTAATAATTGTTAATCTGCTCAATTCCCGCTCCATTTCTGCATATTGCGTATGTCGTATTGCTGCTTGCCAATATACCGCTAGACAGTTCCATGTAACATTTTACACAATATATGTTAATTTGAAAAGGAAGGTTATTTTTTTCACACAATAACCTTCCCTTCATCCATTACTTATGGTCGCACTTCATGCACTGGCTCGTTTCTTTGTCAGTTTCTTTCTTGTAAAATGCGCATGACCAGTCGCATATACTTTGCAATATCGGCATTACAGATAAGCCCTTTTCCGTAAGTGAATATTCAACTCTTGGCGGAATCTCGTCATATGATTTCCTTGAAACAATATCATCAGCAATCAATGCTTTTAATGTTGTTGAAAGAACTGCATCTGTAATATTCACCAGTTCTGCCCTTAACTCACTATATCTTAATGTCTTCTTATCCGCCAGAACACATATAACTCTTGATTTCCATTTGCCTCCAAAGACTTCCAGGCCGTATTCCAATGGACATCTGATATCTGATTCTAATTTCTTGTGATACATACACCTCTCCTTTGTTTTTTGGCATTTCTTTATAATATCATAATAACAATTATTTTAAAATCAAGTGTGTATGTCAGATTTTTATATATTCATCGTCATATATGGGGGAATGCATATAATTCCATCTTTTACAATTAAATTTCTTGGATGAATAATATAACTTTCGTATTCGTTTTTTCCAAATTCTTCGCAGATGGTAGACTTTCCCATACGTCTGGCGCCTTCTGTCAGTAAAGCTTTTTTCCCCTAACATTCATTTTTCCATTCCAGTAGTTTTTTATATATTTTTCTTTTTAATATCATGGTTCCTCCAGATTATGCGCATATATGTTAGTTCTAATTTTTATGATTATGCGCACATTCTAAACGGATTTTGAATTTATTTGCAGGGAGGCTTTTATATGTCAATGAATATTAGCAGTTTTATTCGGACGGAGATTTACTGAATGCAAATGGTGTTACAGGTATGGATGTTACTGTAATCGTTTAAGTGGTACATGGACTTTAGAACAATATGAAGGACAGTACAGAGCTGCTATGTACGCAGCCGTAAAATCAGCCAATCCAAATTGGAAGCCCGGACAAGCATTTGATACAGGCATTCTTGATAATGTCACAAGAGAATCCATAGAAGCTACACTTGTCCAAAATGGTAACAGACTCGTTCGTAATTCTATTGATGTATCGGTATAAAAGGGAGAAACGTATAGACTTCAAAAAGGCGGCAAATCATCTCAACATATTGTTGATGATTTGCCACCTCGACTTTTAACACTGATACCGTATCCACACCGCATCACTGTCAAATTTTTTAGAAAGATAGGAAAGTTCATCCGCTGCAGTTTTTCGGGTTATCCCTGTCTTTACATCTTCTGTTTGCTCCACAACCTGCTTTTCTGTGGTTTCCTTAGCATTATTTTTCCGTATATTACCGGTATAAGCATTTGTGTAAATATTAGAGTAATTGTTTACACCTGTAACTGCCATACTAACATCTCCTTTCGTATTACAAAGCTTTCATTACCTTTTATTAGCATAATAATCCCAAATACCATTAAGCATTTTCCGATTACCATCTGATACATTCAGATTTAGCCTTAAATCTTTCCAATCACCCAAATACTGCTGCGATAATTTCTGGTTATCCGACTGGATGGCGGATAAAAATGCCTGATATGCCGAATTTTTGATAACCCCCTTTTCTTTAGATTTTGCAGTATTTTCCTGGTTCTCACCTATGTTCTGTTCATTTGCTGTCTGTTCACTTTCTTTATGGTAAACTACCGATGGTGTAAAATCCTGTAATTCTGACCAGATTTCTGTGGAAGTTGCCATAAAATTACTGTGGTTTTCATATGCCTGATTCAGCATATCCAGTTCTTTTTCTTTGGTCAATTCCTCAATTTTGCCCGATTCTGTCACATAATACTCCAGCTCATAATCTTGTTCCGCATATTTTTCTTCAATGCTGTTTTTCATTTTGTTATATGCTGTCGCCATTCTGTTTACATGATGTTCAAAGGAATCGGACTTTACACTCTCTGTATCTTCTTTGACAAATATATCCGTCACTTCCCTCTCAAAACGGTTCTGATAATCCATAGAGCTGACAGAAGATAAATACCTAAATCTCTCCTGCCCCGTTTTAGAAATAGATACTGTATCTGTATACTGTGTCATTTTCTTTTCTAAATCTGCTGGAAAATTTTGCTTCGTATTTTTCCTGCTGTTATGTTCGATTGCAGAATATGTAATATTTGTATTATTGTAAATCTTCATAGCTGTTTCCTTCCCAGATAAATACCATTAGACTCTAATATCAATCGGCACATACCTTTTAATTGTCTCTGTTTGTACCATTTCTGCTGCCTCTAAACTATCTGTAACAAGCTGCTCCTGCAAAACCTCGTCTGGAAGTTCTTCCATATTCTCCATAGTTTTTTCCGTCATCTGCTCTGTCATTTCTTCGGTTGTCTCCGAAAGTTCGTCCATGATTTCAGACATCATGCCCTTGTTTTCCTCTGTTCCAAGAGCTTCATCCACCATTTCTTCCTTTCGTTCTTCTTCTGTTTTAGGCTTATTCCTCTCAGCAGCTTCCGCAATCTTTTCGCCATGTTCTTCTGCCTCGTCCATGACATGAAACATCTGCGAATTATTATACTCCTGATTTGCTGCCGCAATTTCATTCTCATAATTATGAAACATTTCCAGCTTTTCAGAGATTTCTTCCAAAGTGTCAGCCTTTCGGTTTTTCAGATTTTCTTTTTGTGCTTCAAAAAAAGCCACCTTATTATCCCGTTCCTGCTGTCGCTGCAATTTTTCCTGTGTACTTTTCAACATATTAGAACTATTAAATCTATTTATCAATAAACCTCCACCGGATAAATTGACTGTAAAACTCATCTGGTTCCTCCTTCCCGACAAATTAATACAAAAGATTTTTCTTCTTGTCATTTAGGCTTAACATACTATACTTCCTTATCAATCTTACTTGACGTTAGAGAAGAATCTCTTTTCGAATATGTACCATTGTTTGTATAAGTCGCACTTGCGCGATTCGCAGCATTTGATATACCAGCTGCTTTCTGGGCTGTTTTGCCTGCAAAGGAATTGTAACCTGTAAAAACCGTTTTCAATGAACTGATATCTGCTTTCTTCAATTCATCTTCATCCAGCTCCAGCTTATTCCCCTTTCCTATGGTAATACCTATTTTAGAAAGTAAATGACTGGTTTTGTCTGTCATGCCTGTCATCCATGAAGCATTTCTAAGGACATCTTTTGTATTGGATTCTCCTGCCTCCTTAACAACGTCATTATAATCATCAATAAAAGATTTCACTTTTTTGGTAATTGCATCCCAGTCATAATCCTCTACCTCTGTTTCTTCCCCGGTCTTTTCATCCTTCTTTTTTATTTTCTTTTTTTCCCAGAGTGACGCATCGTTTAGTGCATCTGCTGATTTTTTCAGGGAATCCGCACTTGTTTTCATCAGTGTAAGCTTCTGTGAAGTATCGCCTTTACCCGATAATTTTTCTGCATCCTGCTTTGCATAATATGCTTTCATAAGTTTTCCATAGCTTCCGTTTTTAATCGCAGCATAATCAGAAAGCATATTGGTGTTTCCTACGGATGAACTATCGGAAGTTCCTCCAAATAATGCGGAATAATCTACATTGCTGTTATATTTACTTGTGTAATCACTAAAACTCTTAATCTCTGACATAATACCATTCTCCTTTACCAACTATAAACGAATATCAATCGGTGTATACACTGCCTGCTGTGTTGCATTCTGTGCATTTTCCAAAGTCGGTGTTTCTACTGTCACCTGTGTTTCCCCTTTGATATCCGTATTCTTTACGCTGTCTGTCTCCTCTGCCGCAGCCCCCGCAGATTCCTGTGTTTTCTCGGATTTATCAGTATTGTTCTTTGTTGCAGTGTCTTCTGTATTGCTGTTCTCCGCTTTTGCAGCTTCTTCTACTGATTTATTTGCATCTATAAGTGTAGACATCTGTGCTGCTGTCGCAGACTGTGCCTTTGCCTGCAGCTCTGCCAGTTCTTCTTCCTTCTTCTCAGTATTTCCTTTTCCGGCATCCTGTTTGATTTCAGATTCAAGCACACTGGCACGTCCCTGTATCTGTGTTGCCATACTTCCCTGCACCTTTGCCTGTTTCATGGAAGAATCTGCGGAGATCATCGCCTGCATACTTGCCTGTGACAATCCGGTGTCTTTCTTTTTAGAAGTGCTACTTGTTCCAGCCACCATATCATCCATAGATGACGAATTTTTACTCTGCTGCTTACTTCTCTGCTCGATCTGGTGCTGTCTTAACTGCTGATTGAGATTGTTAATCTCCTGCTGTATCTCCTGACGCTTTTTCATCTTATCCTCTAATGACATTTCTTCATTCGATGATAAATCCTGTAGCTTCTGCTGTGCATTTGCAATCTGATTCTGAATATTTTTACTTACAGAATCATTCCCCTGTGTCATTCCCATTGTTCCTGTCTGCGTATTTGTCCCACTAAATCCATTGATCCTCATTTTAATCCTCCTTGTTTTGCGAGGCAAAATCCGAACCCTTTGGTGAGGAGAGGATTTGGCCTCCTTGAGCTTAAATTCTGAAATCCGTTTCCTTAAAAACCTGTACAACATGATTTCTCTTTACTGATTCTTTCGGCATATCTTTCTTTACAATAAACAGCGATGTTGTGAACCGCCCTTTTTTTGTTGTGAAGCAAATAAAAAACACTAAATATTCTGATGTTTCACAGATTACTTAGTGCTTTTTGTCCTTATTCTACCTGTAACATAATACTTAGAACCACTTCCTGATTCTCCTGCTCTAAAGATATATCTCCCATATACATCCTTGCAACCCTCCGGATATTATGCAGTCCAATTCCATGCTCCTTCCCGGATTTCGTTGCTTCCGGCAGGTCACTGTCCTTATAATTTAACACTCCCTCATATCTGTTCTTTATGGTTATCATAAAAATACTGTTTTTCCGAAAAGAAGAGAGACTGATATAAGGATTTTCTCCACTTACATTTTCCATACAGTTATCCAGTGCATTGTTTAAGATCACGCTTAAATCAAATGCATTTAATTTCGTATCCCCCGGATAATGAAAATCTGATATAAAACGAATCTGCTTTTCCTTTGCTTCTCTTAACTTTTCCATCAGAATCACATCAATGACAGGACTCCCCGTTTTTATCTCGGGAGATATTTCATTCCACTCCTTTTTCAAATGCTCCATATATTCTGCTGCATCATCCATATGATTCTCTGCCACAAGATGTTCCAGCATCTGTATATGATTCCCCATGTCATGACGCAGGCTGCGGATATCCTGATACAGCTTTTCCACTTCCCCGATATGCTTTTTCATGTCACTGACCTGATTTAATATCAGCTCCTGCCCTGTCTGTTCTTCCTGTGCCACCTTCCAGTTTTGAAACATCGTAGTCATAACAAGAATTGCTATGATAGAGATAAAATAATGCACGAAGCTTAAAGCTCCATAAAATCCATAGGTATCTGTCAGGCTCTTTCCTGTATCTTTTTCATAAATATTCAGATAATATTGTAGAATGCCATACCCTGTAACTCCCACAAGAGAAGGTATGATAAGCATTACCAGCTCTTTAACGCTCATTTCATCATTTTTGTATACATATGCTTTATTGATCAGACCGATTGCGACTGCAAGGAAAACGATACAAAGCACAATATCCAGAATTCTCGTTCCAGCATAAAGTACATATTGCAGCCATTGTCTTCCTGCAATCGTATTCCCAAAAACCAGAGCTTTTGTGATAAAATCATCCATTCTGCCTGCCATTGCAACCGCAAGCCAACGGATAGAAAAAAATGTCACTGCAAGAAATATTTTCTGATAAATGTTTCTTCTGTCCTGTACATACATCACAAGAAATGCAGCCACAACTCCCAGCATATATGCAGAAAATTGCCAATCTGCTGCGGTATCAGATACAGCACAGACATAATTCCAATATAAACAATACTGACCAGAGAAGCTTCGCTTTTCTTTTTCATATATGGATATACAAAAACTCCAAAACAGATTCCTGTAATAATCAAAATTGCAATAACAGAAAACTTCGATGTGATCATCCAACATTTTTCCACTAAACTCATCTGACTTCATTTCCTTTCCTCTGGTTATACTTCAGATATTGCTTCACAAACTCCGGATAATTCTTTTTTGCAATCAATGCAGTTCCATTTTTCATAGTTACACAAGTTGCATCATATTTTTCTACATATTTAAAATGTACAAGATAGGCTCTGTGTGTTCGGAAAAAATCTGTTCCTGCCATATCACTTAATTCCTGTAATTTACCATAGTATTCAATATCCGTACTTCGTGTATGGATAATAACTTTCCTGTTATACACCTCGGCATACACAATATCACGCAGAAAAATTTTTATATGACTTCCGGCTGTCTGAACCATGATATATTTTTCGTCTTTTTCAAGTCTGGAACTCCTTTTTATGTTATGAACTGCCTTTGTCACAACCTCTTTAAATTTCTCATCGGAAAATGGCTTAACCAGATAATGAAATGCTCCGACATCAAATGCCTGAAAAACATACGCCTCTGCTGCTGTCACAAAAATGAGTATCATATCCTCATTGTCCTGACGAAGCACCTTTGCCGTTTCCATCCCATCCATTCCCGGCATCTGAATATCCAGAAAAAGAATATCCGGCTTACTGCCACTTGCGATCAGTTCATCACCAGATAAATATTTATCTATAACCGCATCTGGCAATAACTTTTTTATCTTTTCTCCAGTATCTGAACCATAGATACTTCATCATCACAGATAGCTATTTGCATATTGTCACTTCCTTGCTTACATATATTTATAGCTATTATATCGGATAAGTTCTTGCAATATCTATCTGGAATGTTGTGAAATGACCTTTTTTTGTTGTGAAAAGGGGCTGTCGCTTTAACGATTGAAAATCGTTGAGGCGACAGCCCCTCCAATTACTTTTAACTTTCCAGCTTCGTATTCATCTTCCAAAGCTTTCCATGCCACTCTGTTTCCTTCCACATAGCGGTTTTCTGACTGATTTACCTCAACCCATGGCTGTGGCGAATGAATGATCATCATGACCAGATAATCCAGACCCATTTTTCCCAAAGTCTCATCAATACTCTTGGCTGCCGACTCATTGGTCTTATGCTCCGCAGCGACCTTCGATACGACAAAAAGCTGCTCTCTCGGCACACCACAGGTTCTGACACCTTCACCGACACCGCGCTCATTACCGTAAGCCTGCGCTGTATCAATATGACGGTAGCCCGTTGCAACAGCAGCCCTTGTTCAATGTATAATTTTTGCTCAAAACACTCATCAGTTCTTACCTAAACCTTTCAATTAATCTTCTTTCCATACTTCCTTAGCCATTGTAATCCTCCATTCCTGCCATATAAGACATTATCCTAATCTGTTATATTCTTCATCAGTTACAGGCTCACACCATTCATTACTTGTATTCTCGCCCGGAATCTCTGCAGCAATATGTGAAAACCAGCTGTCCTTCTTAGCTCCATGCCAGTGCTTAACTTCTGGTGGAATTGCGATTACAGTTCCCGGCACAAGGCTTACAGGCTCCTTGCCCTCTTCCTGATACCAGCCCTCTCCAGCTGTACATATAAGCATCTGTCCGCCGCCCTTTGTAGCATGATGAATATGCCAGTTGTTGCGACATCCCGGTTCAAAAGTCACATTTGCAAGAAAAAGTCCACACTTAGGATCTGTCAGCGGATTCAGGAAAGAATCACCAATAAAATACTTTGCATATGCAGTATTTGCCTGACCTGTTCCGAAAACATTCTGCTTTTCAAAATCATCCTTATCCATAAATTTCATGATAATAACACCTCTTCTTTCATAAAATGTAAATTCATCGTTACCGATATAGTACAACTTGAAGTTAACTTTAGGTCAATTGTTTTTGAGAAATTTATGAAAATTCTTTTTCAAATGTCTTGGCTGGACATGAACACGTCTATTTACTGGTCTCCTATCACTTCAGCGTCCATTCCGCCACGCTCCCGCTCCCCACCACGCAAAAAAGGCGGATTGCAAAGCAATCCGCCAATTCTAATCCGCCAGTCCAATCCTCCATCAGCCAATTCCACCAAGTAAAGCACCTGCGATAAGTGCAACAAGTGAAAGTGGAACAAGAACATATTTGCCAAGTGGTACAAACCACTTTCCAACAGGCTTATCTGCACCTGCATTAACAGCATCAACAGCAAACTTCTTTCCTGCAACCCAGAAGAACATAATTGCTGCGAGCATTGCGCCAAGTGGGCAGATATAGATAGATACTGCGTCCATCCAGCCTGATACAATACCCTGTATTACAAGTGACACAACACAGCCAGCCACTGCGATAATTCCAACAGATGCAACACGGTTAAGCTTAAGCTTCTCCTGAATAGTTGCAACCGGAGCTTCATACAGATTAACAAGTGAGCTCATGCCAGCAAACAGAACACATACATAGAATACAATTCCTACAATCTTGCCACCCGGCATACCATTAAATACATTTACAAGATAGATAAACATAAGTCCGGGACCACCTGAAGATAACTCGGCACCGCCTGCTGCCATACCTGGAATAATAACAAATGCAGCTAATAAAGCAGCAATAGTATCAAATACTGCAACATTTCTTGCAGAAGAAACAACATTTTCCTTATCACTAAGATATGAACCATAGATAACAGTTCCGTTACCTGCGATAGACAGTGAGAAGAACGCCTGACCAAATGCATATATCCAGAGCTTTATATCAAAAAGTCCCTTAGGGTTAAGTGTAAAAATGTATTTATAACCTGCACTTGAACCAGGAAGTGTGAAAATGTATATTCCAAGACCTACAAACATGATGAAAAGCAAAGGCATCATGACCTTGTTTGCTTTCTCAATTCCGCCTGCAATACCAAGTGCCATAATAACAGCAGTTACAACCATTGCGATTATAAGCCACATATTATTGCCAAATGTGCTTGCTGTACTTCCAAACATACCACCAATAGCTGACATATCATTGCCCATTGCTGAAAGCTTTCCAGAAAATGCAAGATAAGTATATTTGAATATCCAGCCAACAACTACAGTGTATCCCATTGCAAGAGCCAGTGAGCCAAGCACAGGAATAAAACCAATTGCCTCACCTGCTTTTCTCTTTCCTGTACGCATCTGCATACAGTCGCCAAATGCTTTAATAGGTCCGCCCTTAGTCGCACGGCCAAGTGCCATCTCCTCAATAACACCTGTTGAACCTATCAATATTACAAATAATACATAAGGTATTAAAAATGTCATACCACCCCATGCAGATACCATATATGGAAAACGCCATATATTTCCCATTCCTACTGCCGAACCGATACAGGCAAGAATAAAACCTGTACGGCTCTTAAAGCCATCTCTTTCCAATTCAATTCCGTTATTTCCCATAGCTTTAGTTCCTTTCTTCCTCATATTGCTAATAGCACATCACTTGTCTGTACCAAAGTTTCTTCATGAACGCTCATACGCAAAAAAGGCAAAGGCGCCAGAAACCCTCCCGGGTCATGGCGCCTTTGCCTTTGATGTCTGTATAATATACCATTGTGTTATTCCTGTAAAATACATGTTGGTTATAAAACCATAACCAGAAGCAATGATTATTCATTATATCATTTATATACTTGTTTAATATATATCATTGTGATATGATTTTCAGTGCTACCCCTCCTATACCTGGTAGAGAGAGGAGGTGCATTATATGGACATGTTTATGTCTTTAATTGTCACTATTATGGCTGAGATAGTTTCATACTATATCTGCAAATGGCTGGATAGTGATAATCACAGGTAGCCAGCCTGGGGCTTAAGCCACCCTTCCACAACGGAATAGAAAACCCCACGAGAAAGCAGCTCGTGGGGTTTTCGTTCATTATATGAACATGTTTGTCTTTACAATGGAATTATATCACACCCCATTGTATATTACAAGTATATTCTCTTTTTATTTAATTATGCCATTTAAACAGTCTGATTCATGTGTAATTCTTTAGAATATCTCCTACATAATCCTCATCTGTGCCAGATACATCACAACCGGCATCGTAATAATTGAAAACAGCGTTGACAGGCAGACCATACATACCGCCCGCTCATAATCCTGCCCGAATTTCTGTGCAAATATTGCCGTACTCGTTCCAACCGGTGTTGCCGCAGCAATCAGTGTAATCATTCCAATCTGACCGTGTCCCGCCGGTATAATACAAAGCACAAGCAGTGTAAGCAGCGGAATTATTATAAGCCTGACAAACGATGCCAGATACAGGGACGGATTAAGCAGTAAGTCACGGATCCTGACACATGACAGATAATATCCCAGTACTATCATGGCTGCAGGTGTATTAAGTGCCGCAACTCCAGCCATCGTGCTGTTTATTACACCTGGCAGTTTAATTCCCGTAACAAAAAGAAACAGTCCAATAACAAGTGATATTGTCACAGGATTGACGAATACCTTTTTTATATTTATCATATCCTTGCGGCGGGTTATTATCACAATACCGTATGTCCACTGCAACAGATTAAGAATACTTGCAAATGACGCAACATAGAATGCCGCTTCATTTCCAAATACCGCAGTTACAAGTGGAATACCGATAAATCCTGCGTTACAGAAAGCCGTTCCAAAGTTGTCTATCGGCTTTCGCATGCCGTATATTATATATGATACAGCTATCGCCACTGCAAATGCAGCTACAGCCAGTACCGCCGACATAAGAAGTCCATACAGCTTCTCCATCGTGAAATCTGTTATATAGCTTCTTATAATTACACACGGAATAACCGCATACAGCAGAATATTGGCCATATCCTTACTGCCATGTTCTGTAAGCAGACCTGTTTTAGACAGAATCAGTCCCAGAATCATAAGAATAAACATTATAAATGTCTGCGTTAATAATATTTGTGTTATCATAATCGTAAATATCCTGATTTCTATATTGTGTTAATTGTAATTTTTATAAAATACTACATACAAGAGAGGTGCGAACATGGAATTATATCAGCTCAGGCAGTTTCAGGCTGCCGCCAGACACAAGAATATGACCCGTGCTGCCAGTGAACTGTGCATAGCACAGCCGGCATTAAGCAAGACAATCCATAAGCTTGAAGAAGAATTTGGCGCACAGCTTTTTATCCGTAATAAAAAAGGGCTCGAATGTACCGTCAGGGAGAAATTCTGCTTGAATATGCAGACAGAATACTGGCTCTTTCAGAAGATGCTGTGCGTGCTGTCAGTGAAAGTCTTGGCGATGCAGGCGAAATAAGGCTCTGTCTCCGCTCAAGTGCAGTTCTTGTCAGCAATGTACTTAAAGATTTTATCCATGAGCACCCTCATGTCAGCTTTTCAATATCTTCTGAACCAAAAGGGTGTGACCTGCTGATTGACTCTGTCTCATCAGCTTATGATATTCCAGACAATGCACACCTTCTTATGACAGAAGAAATCTGCCTTGCCGTTTCATCATCACATCCACTTGCCCATACCGGACACATATCAGTAGAACAGATGATGGACGAGAAATTCATTGACCTTGCAGATACTCCATCTTATGCCGGAGTGTTCAATTCAATATTCAGTAAATGTAAGAAAATTCCTCAGATAGCCTACTCATGCAATGATTACATATTACAGGGCAAACTCATAAGTCTCGGTCTTGGAGTATCATTTGTTGCCTCTGTAACATGGACAAGCAGCAGCCTTCCTGAAAACATAAGCCTGCTGCATATAGATGACTGTCCACATTTCAGAAGCATTTATTATCAGCCGCTTGGCTCATTCTGCTCAGAAAATCAGCGAATCTTCGAACACCAGCTTGAAGAATATTTCAAAAATTTGAATAATTAATGTACCTGTATATTTTAATGCACCTCTAATGGTGTGTCTTCACCGGCTGCAAACTGCACAACACTCTTAACTGAAGACTCAACCATGTCAGACACAGCCTGATCTGTGAAAAATGCAACATGAGGTGTGACAATAGTATTCTGGAAAGACTTAAGTATGATGTAATCGTGATTAACAACAAGGTCATCATACTTACGGTCTGTACGGATAAATTCATCCTCACCCTCACAGCAGTCAGTTCCAACTGAACCAATCTTTCCACTCTCAACAGCCTCAATCAGATCCTTTGTATCAACAAGCGCTCCCCTTGCAGCATTTATAAGGATAACGCCATCCTTCATCTTTGCAATTGAATCTTTATTAATCATATGATATGTCTCATCACTTAAGAAAGTATGAAGCGAGATAATATCTGCTCTGGCATACAATTCATCAAGAGTTACATACTCAACATTTTCAAGGTCTTTTGCAGGGTATGGGTCATACGCAATAATCTTACAGCCAAATCCTGAAAGATTCTTAATCACTGCCTTTCCAATTCTTCCTGTTCCGATAATACCTACTGTCATATTCTGCATTTCACGTCCACATATAGGACCAAGTGAATAATCTGCTGTGTGTGAACGCATCATTACATACAAAGCCTTGCGGATACACATAAGCATAAGCATTACTGTATAATTGGCAACTGAATATGGCGAATATCCGCTGTGTGCAACACGGATTCCAAGGCGCTTTGCTGCCTCAAGGTCAACACTGTTATATCCGATTGTCCTGAAACCGATGTACTTTACACCCTCTGCTGCAAGCTTTTCAAGAACAGGTGCTGACAAGTCACACATGCCATCGCACACCGACATAGCCTCACAGCCTTTGACACTTTCTATATCATCTGCTGTAAATCCGCTCCTATTAATCTGTAATTCCACCTTGTATACATTTGCAAATGTATCAAAATACTGTTTTTCATCTTGACGAACGCTGAATGCTGCTATCTTCATAACTTTTCACTCCTCCTACTTAATCCACTCATATGTAAGTTTTCCAAGAATTTCGATTCCCTTAACAATCTGCTCATCAGAAGGTGTCGAATAATTAAGTCTGAATCCATTAGACTTCTGGCTCTCATCTGCTAAGAACGCTGCTCCCGGAACTGAGAGAACACCTCTGTTAATAGCCTCCCTTACAAATGGTGCAGAATCCATTCCCTCTGGCAGGAATGCCATTACGAAAAGTCCGCCCTCAGGGTGACCGAAGGTTACTGAAGGATGGAATTCCTTCTTCATGCACTCCATCATGAGATTACATTTGTGCTCATACACCTTTCTTGAATCCTCAAGATGTTTGTCGAAATCATAGTTATTAATATATTCATTACAAATGTACTGGAAAAGGACAGTTGAATGTACATCTGTGCATTGCTTTGCAACTGTAAGCGGTCCTGTGAGCGACTTGTTAAACACAAGAAAACCAAGACGGAATGCAGGTGCCATTACCTTTGAGAAGCTTCCTGCATATATAACCCTGCCCTCTGTATCCATTGATTTGATAGTTGGCACATTTTCACCTGCAAATCTTAATTCACCGTAAGGATTATCCTCTAATATTGCGATATCATATTTGCAGCAAAGCTCATATACTTTTTTTCTCTTCTCAAGAGAAGTTGTAATTCCTGTAGGATTCTGGAAAGATGGAATTGTGTATAAAAGCTTTGCATCAGGATTAGCCTTTAAAGCCTCCTCAAGCGCATTTATATTCATTCCGTCCTGCTCCATTGGGATTCCTACAAGCTTTGCACCGTAAGAACGGAATGTATTAAGGCAGCCTACAAATGCAGGCTCTTCAGTAAGCACAACGTCTCCTTCATTAACAAGTGCCTTAGTTGTAAGGTCCGCACACTGCTGTCCGCCTGACACTATGAAAAGCTCATTATTCTCGAAATCAAAGCCTTCCTTCTTCTCAAGATATTTCTTCATAGTATCACGCAGAGGTGTATAACCTTCGCTCAGTCCATACTGTAATAAAGAAACAGGATTCTCGCCAAGACCCTTTGCTGCTATCTCTTCTATTTCCCTGCATGGGAATGTCTCTGCTGACGGATTGCCACCACCAAAAGATATAATATCCTTGCTTGCTCCTAACTTAAAAAGTTCTCTTATCATCGAACCATGAACACCTGATAAACGATTAGAAATCTCGTATTCCATATATATTTCCTCCTTCAAATACTTGCTAATACAAAAAAAAGCCAGAATCCCCTAAAGACTCCCGGCTCCTTTGCCCTTGATAAATGTATCATAACCCCTAATGTCATTCCTGTAAAATACATGTTGGTTATAAAATCATAAATCGCAGCAATAGTTATTATTCGTATTCTTTATATACTTGTTTATTATATATTGTTATGATATAATCCTTAGTGCTACCCCTCCTACACATGGTAGAGAAAGGAGGTGGATTGCTTGGATGCACTAGTGTCCTTGATTATCTCTATCTTGGCAAATATAGCTTCTTACTATATCTGCAAATGGCTGGACAGAGATAACAGACGGTAGCCAGCCTGGGGACTAAGCCACCCTGCCAGAACGGAATAGAAAACCCCACGAGCCCTAACTCGTGGGGTTTTCGTAGATTGCTTGAATGCACTACTTGTATCCAATGACATTGTAGCACATGCCATCAGACATTACAAGTATATTCTTTTTCTTTTCAAATATTATAAAATTATCAGACAACTTTTCACTTATCCCCACACAGTCTCACCATTAATATAATCAGTCATAAAATATACAATCTTATTCCAAAGCTCATACTCTACAATATGTCTTGTTTCTTTAATTATCCTGAGACATTTTTTAATTGCATCGGATGAATCACCCTCTGTAAGTTCTAACAACTTTTTATATGTATTATACCCCTCATTTTTCTCTTTCTCTGTCCATCTTGCTTCCTCGGCATCCTCTATTTTATTAAGAAAAATATACATAAATACCGGCATGTCTTTTTCCTGTCTCCATTCCATACATTTATCCTCCATAGAATATGTCATCCTTCCACTGCCATCATAATAATTATCAATCCAAAAAAAGTAATACAAAAATACATTAGCATTACATACATATGATCATCTCTTTGTTAAAAACACTATCATATTCACTTTAAATCAACTTTAAATTGTATTTTAAGTCTCTCTGTGCTACTATTTAAGCATAAGAGTTAAACCTAACTTTAGGTCAACCTAATAATGGTGAACATTTTGTGAATTTTATTATCACATTTGTAAAAAACTAATATCAGGTAAGCAAGGCTTACAGAAAGCAGGTGTGTTATGTACACAATAGGACAGGTTTCAGAAATGTTTAATCTTCCCGTTTCAACATTAAGATATTATGATAAAGAGGGATTATTCCCTTTTATGCAGCGTGCCTCTGGAATAAGACAGTTCTCTGACACAGAAATTGCTGCTCTTAAGCTTATTGAATGTCTCAAAAAATCAGGTCTTGAAATCCGCGACATCAAGCAGTTTATGGAATGGTGTCAGGAAGGCAGCAGAACTTACGGACTCAGAAAACAGCTTTTTGAGAGACAGAAAGCCGCTGTTGAAAAAGAGATGGAAAAAATGCAGGAAACTCTTGATATGCTTACTTTCAAGTGTTTCTATTACGAGCAGGCTATCAAGGATGGCAACGAGGACGGAATACATTCAATGCTTCCAGACAAGCTCCCAGCTGACATTCAGGCTGCCTACGACAACTCGCACAAATAGTTATTAACTGCTTATTATATTTAACACAGAATATGGAGGCTAATATATGTTCAAATCTTTAGAAGTTAAATATCCTAAGTTTTATCAGGTATTCAGATTCATTATAGTTATAATTGCTTCCGTGCTGTATGCATGGAATTTAAGATGCTTTGCCAAAGTCGCAGATCTGCTGCCAGGAGGCTTTTCAGGAGTCTCCCTGTTATTTCAGGCAATCGGACTACGTTTTTTTTATATCAGCATCCCATTTACAATATTCAATGTGGCACTTAACATTTTCCCCGCCTACATTGCATACCGCTACATCGGCAAGAAGTTTACCATCTACTCAATCGTGGTAATTATACTTTCCAGTGTGCTTGTTGATATCCTTCCTCCATACATTTTTACAGAAGATATCCTGCTTATAAGCGTATTTGGCGGAATTATCAACGGATTTGCAATAAGCCTGTGCCTCAATGTCGGCACTACCACAGGTGGAACTGATTTCATAAGCATTTATTTTTCTCATGTTAAAGGAATAGACGCATGGAACTATATTCTTCTTGGTAATGTTGTGATTCTGCTCATCGCAGGCGGACTGTTTGGCTGGTCAATCGCGCTCTACTCAATAATATACCAGTTCTGTAGCACTCAGGTAATCCAGTTCATGTACAAACGCTACCAGAAGATGACATTATTCATCATTTCTGACAAATCCGAAGAAATCTATCACGCCATAAAGAATATAACCAACCACGACGCCACGCTTTTCAAGGGAATCGGCTGCTACGAGGAAAAAGAGCGCACGCTCATATACTCAGTAATCAACTCCGAAGCGAAACATGAGCTTATCACATTGATTCGCTCAATTGACAAGCACGCATTTATAAATGTGGTAAAAACCGAAGAGCTTGACGGCAGATTTAACGATATTCCACATGATTAATCAGTACACAGAATATTCGCACTCATACCATATTTTAGTCAAATTTCTCCAATAAACTATAGACAATCAATTAACATACACTAAAGAAATGGAGAGATGACTATGATTAAATTAAATAAAATCAAAAGGAATTGCGTAGCCGCAGTTATTCTTACTATGTGTCTTATGACTGCTGGCTGTGCCAGAAATTCAACTTCAACTACTACTGCATCAGGCGGTGAGACTACCATCACTTCAGACATTACTAAAGAAGACACAGATGTAACACACGCAGATGATGCTGAGAATTACAGAGTCTCCATTACAGGTGATTTCACTGTGACATCTGATACATCAGACGGAGTTACACAGTCAGGTTCTGTATACACAATCACAAAGGCTGGTGAATATACAGTAGCCGGTCTTTTATCAGAAGGACAGCTTATCGTTGACGCAGGTGATGAGAACGAGGTTACTATCGTATTGAACGGAACATCTATCACATGCTCAAGTGGTTCACCTATATACGTTAAAAATGCTTCCGAAGTCAAGATTAAATCAGAAGAGAACTCATTTAACGAAGTAATTGACAATCGTGCCGAAGCTACAGAAGATTCTTCTGATGACACCGGTAACGCAGCAATCTATGCAGCATGCGATTTAAAGCTTGTCGGCAAAGGAGCCTTAGTTGTAACAGCTAATTACAATAATGGTATCCAAAGCAAGGACGACCTTTCTATTAAAAATGTGATTGTTAAAGTTACTGCTGTGAACAACTCAGTCAAAGGCAACGATGCCGTTGATATTGAATCTGGAAATGTAATTGCAATCTCTGCTAAGGGGGATGGCATTAAGACTTCTAACAGCAGTCTTTCTAATAAAGGCAACCAGAAGGGAATCGTTACAATCACTGGCGGAAATATTGATGTTTATACAGCCTGTGACGGTATAGACGCAGCTTACGGAGTGGATATATCAGGTGACGGTAACCTAAACATTTATACAGATACTTATTCTGAATATAGCGAAGAAGTTACAACATCTGGCAGTTCGTCCGGTTCAAACAGCTCTACTAATAAAACTGCTTCTGCCAATACTGTTTCTTATGTGGCAGCCCCTGACAATATCAGCAATGCACCAGGCGGCAACATGGGTGGCGGCACTCCTCCTGATATGAACGGTGGTAATGCTCCCGACATGAGTAACGGTAACGCACCTGACATGAATGGCAGCTCCGGTGGCGGCATGGGTGGCAATAACGGTTCAGGAATGCCTGGCGGCAATAACCAGTCCGGTAATTCTTCTAAAAAGTCTTACTCAACTAAGGGTATTAAGGCTGACAGCGAAATAAATATTTCAGGCTTTACGATTAACATAAACTCAACAGATGACGGTATCCATGCAAACTCTGATTCAGGCGTACTTGAAACCGGCGAGGACGGCAAAGGAACTATTGTTATCAATGGTGGTACAATTACAATTTCTTCAGGTGATGATGGAATGCACGCTGACAAACAGCTTGATGTCAATGACGGTTACATTAATGTAGTAACTTCATATGAAGGACTTGAGGCTATGACTATCAACTTAAATGGCGGCAAAGTATATGTTTATGCTGCTGATGACGGCATCAATGCCTGCACAGGTGATGGCAAGACAACTCCTATCATCAATGTAAATGGCGGATATATAGATGTAACAACTGCGTCTGGTGATACTGATGGTATTGACTCTAACGGAAACTATGTACAGACTGGTGGATTTGTATTAGTCAAGGGGGGCAGTTCTTCAGGAAATGTGTCAGGATCAATTGATGTAGATGGAACAGTCACAATAACTGGTGGAACATGCGTTGCCCTCGGCGGTGTCTGCGAAACACCTGTAAACTCTGTTAACGCTTATGTATTAAGTTCAGTATCTTTCAGTTACGGAAGCTATTCACTTAAAGATGCTTCTGGCAATGAAGTAATAAGCTTTACTGTTGATGGTTCATTCAGTAACGGCTGGATATGCTCTGACACTCTTACAACCGGCACAAGCTACACACTCTACAGAGGTTCTGATTCCATTGCAGACTGGACTCAGGAATCAGGAACAATGGGAGCTTCAAGCACTGGCGGCTTCGGCGGTGGCAGAAGATAATGAAATAATTCACATCTACACTCCTTATACCTTGGTGTGAATGTTCTATAATAAAATAAACGAGATGTGAGCCGGAAGTTACCCGTCTTATTCTCTTAGAACAGTCACTGGAAATTTCAGCTTCCAGTGGCTGTTTTTATATTCTGCGAAATCTGTTCTGATATTGTAAAATACATTTGTACACACTATAATTACCCCTGTGAATTATTAAAGGAGGTTTCTTACATGAGTACTGAAAATAATAATACATCTGACTGGACGCTTGAGGACTGCCAGAGCTATATAAACCTGCTGTATCCTAACCGTACCAGTAATTTTAAAGAAAAAAGAGCTAAAGCATTCTTTAATTCCCAGACGAAGAAGAACCGAAAAACTACAATTACCAATGATGGAATATATGTAGATGGAAAGCTTTTTCTGTCGCCTGCAGACATAAAAAAATGTGTTTCTGCCGGAAACCTTTTTTTCTTTTGAGAAAAAAGACGGTATGTTAATAAGATGTGTAAAGGCTGATAGGGAAAAATTACAGAAAATGAAGGATTTTCTGTCTGTAAACAATATAGATTTCACCGGCGATTCTCCTGATGAGGTTTACAGAATCCGCTATGATGCAAAGCTTTATAAGCAAAGCAGAAAACCTCTTTTAATTGTTGCAACCATATTATTCTTACTATCTATGTCTGGTTTAAACATTAATAAAAATGCACCTTTTTATGCATCTGACTTAATAAAAGACGCCGGACTTTCTTCTGCTGTCTCTGACAGATACATGGACACTGTTATTGATACTCTGCCATCAAGCGAGCAGGCCGGCATGGAGGTTTCAGAATATAATAACATGCTTTCAGATATACAAAATGCTATTCAGAACTCATCTGCCATAGACAGCATTGCCAAAAAATATACAGATGCACTCACCAAAGGACTTCGTGATGGCAAAACATTTGATGAAATAAACATTGATATAGATGAAGAACTTACAACGCTGGCAGCCATTGCATATAATGGTATCACAGAATCAAAGGACTACTCAGACACACAGAAAGATATGATTACACTTGCACTTGTGCTGGACAAAGAATCTGCACAGAAAGCTATTAATAACTATGCTTCCGGGATATATGATGAAATGCAGTATCGCACTTCTGGTCTTGCCGGAATATACCAGACAGTTACATCAAAAACATTTTATGTAATGATGATTTTATTGCTTGCATTATCACTTATATTATTAATATTATTTTCTTTACCATTATCAGTAAGCAGAATTTATCTGCCGGCACTATTTATTATATATGGCGGACTGGAATATGTCGCATTTAATGTACTTTTAAACCGCGCAGCAATGTTACTAAGTAACAGGTTTCTTGGAAGAACAGCCAGTCTTAACCTGACATATGCCAATACAGATTTAATATCTTATGCTTCACTTGGCGTTGTACTTGCAATAATAATGAATATCGCATACAGAAAAATGAAGCGTAAGGCAGAAAAATGAATATAACATTAAAAGGCAGAAAAAAGATGCTATCCCATCTCTTTTCTGTCCTCTTTACATTTAATATTTGTGCTGATATTTCTATCTAAAGTTCTGATACTCCAACCTTCATTTGCTGCTTCTTTCACATATCACAATCTGGCATTTTTACCGGAATACCTTTCATCGGAATATTCTCCTACAATCTTCATATCCTGATATCCAGCATATTTCCTGAGCCTAACCTCTCAATTTATTCATTTATCAATTTCCACGACTGCTCAGCTAACTTCTTTTCTTCTCTCTTTACTCTACGTTCTAATTTTTTGATATCTTCAGATGCAGGCAAATTCTCCGGCTTAATCCCTCTCTGTCCCAGCATATCCCTGACTGACGTATTATTTTCAACATGCTCAACAGTAATAGCCGTCTCACCCTGTAAGTCTTTTTCTTCTACTTCACGACGTGCTCCATTTCCAACCGCAATGGTACTGTTAATTTTTGAAAAATGGTTTCCTATTTAAATTACCATTATTTTCACAAGAAAGCATTGCTTTATTTACAGCATTATCAAAATTTCTCCATTGAACATAGTCCAATAACTTCATTAATTCTCTTGCATACCAATACTCGATACCATCTGATTCCTGTCGAATATCATCAAATTTTTTCTATTAAAAATTACCGGTTTGGAATGTCTTCTTCTCTTACTCTATTATATTTACCACTAATCAATTGCCGGATGTTCCTTCAAAAGAAGCGCCACTGTCTCTACATGAACCGTATGCGAGAACTGGTCCACAGGCTGCACCTTCACAGTTCTGTAGCCCTTAGCCGCAAGCAGCCCCAAGTCACGGGCAAGTGTAGCCGAATCGCAGCTTACATACACAATACGCTCAGGCGACATCTTGACAATAGTGTCAAGAAGCGAGTCATCACAGCCCTTTCTTGGCGGGTCAACGACTACTACATCAGGAGTAATGCTCTTTCTTGCTTCCTCCCGCTGTGCTTCGGTTGCAGATGTATCTGCTGCCAGCCGCGCCATTTCTTCATAAAAATGTGGTACAACCTCCTCAGCCTTTCCGACAAAGAACTCAGCATTATCAATGCCGTTAATTGCCGCATTATTCTTAGCATCTTCTATTGCCTGCGGAACAATTTCGACGCCATATACCTTTCTTGCATTCTTAGCGAGGAATAAAGAAATTGTTCCTATTCCGCAGTACAAGTCCCACACAGTCTCACTGCCTGTAAGTCCTGCGTATTCAAGTGCCTTTCCATACAGCTTCTCAGTCTGTCTTGGATTAACCTGAAAGAACGAAAGCGGTGATATCTGATATTTAATATCACCAATATAATCTTCAATATAGCTTTTTCCCCACAGAGTCTCGCACTGTCTGCCAAGAATGACATTAGTGTTCTCCGTGTTGAAATTAAGCATAATTGATTTGATACATTTGTCAGTACTTATATCTGAATCAAGTGACACTTCTGTAAGGCGCTTTACAAGCGATTCCTTTAACTTGCCAGACATTTTAATGCCGTTAATAACAAGACAGACCATTATCTCGTCTGTGTGGAAGCCAGTTCTTATAAGTACATGACGCACAAGACCTCTTCCGGTCTGCTCATCATACGGTGCAACACCGTTAAGCTCCATCCAGCTCTTTATTACCGCGAGAATAAACTGGTTCTCGACAGCACCAATCTTGCAGTCTGTACATGAAATAATAGAGTGAGTTCTTCCTGCATAGAAGCCCATCACAATACTTCCGTCCTTAGCAGTTCCAACCGGATACTGTGCTTTATTTCTGTATCTGAAAGGCTCTTCCATTCCGATAGCCGGGAAAAACTCATAGCCTTCTATCTTGCCGATACGCTTAAGATTATCGTCAACCAGCTTTTCCTTGAACTTAAGCTGTGCCTCATAGCTCATCTGCTGAATCTGGCAGCCACCGCACTGTCTTGCAACAGAACAGGCAGGAGTCACCCTGTCAGGTGAAGCCTCAATAATCTTTTCAAGCCTTGCATAGCCGTAATTCTTCTTGGCTTTAATAATCTTTGCCTCAATCTTGTCGCCGATTATCGCATCCTTAACAAAGAGGGTATATCCGTCAACCTTACCGATACCCTCTCCTCCGGTTCCTATATCTTCTATTACAAATGTTACTTTATCATCTTTCTTAAAACTCATTAGTTGTCCTTCTTATATTAGAATCAAGCCATCTGTTATAACCAAGCCAGTCGTTGGTATCCTTGGCTTCAAGCGCTTCTCTTAATGTCTCAAGCTTTGCGTCCATATTATCTGCCATAGATAATGCGACAGCCTCTGCTATTGACGGCTTTTTAGGTGAGCCGTACTCAAGCTCTCCGTGATGTGAAAGTATACAGTGTCCAATCTGCATTGCAAGCATGTCTGGGAATCCATCTATCCGCTTAACCTTCTCCATAACCATCTCATATCCGATAACAATATGTCCTAAGAAATTACCCTCGTCAGTGTAATCATTCTTAGGGAATTCAGATAATTCCTTAACCTTGCCGACATCATGCAGCATTGCGCATGTTATAAGCAGATCCCTGTTAAGGAAATCATAGTTGCTGCTCATCTTGTCGCATAATCTTGTTACACTTAAGCTGTGCTCTAACAATCCACCTGCGAAGCCGTGATGAACTGTCTTGGCTGCTGATACAGACTTGAATTTCTTTGCAAATGATTCATCCTTAAAGAAAGAATATAACAGCTGTTTCATATATGTACTCTTTACACTGTCTACATACTTCATCAGTTCTGCAAACATATCATCAATGTTAAATCTTGATGATGGCACATAATCAGATGCAGTGTATTCATTTTCAGCTGCAATTCTTGCTCTCTCTATCTTAAACTGTAATGCTCCGTTGTAGCTTGTTACCTGACCTGTCACTGCAACATAATCATTAACATCAAATTCAGCAATTCCTCCTGAATTAAGATCCCATATTTTAGAATCAATCTGTCCTGTCTTATCCGCAAGCATTACATTTGCATATTCCTTGCCTGTCTTTGTAAGTGCAATTGACTTTGATTTGCACAGATATACCTCTGAAATCCTCTCTCCATCTTTAAGAGTTTCTATATAACGCATAAATTTTCTGCCTCCGTTAATTAAGTTGTTTTAACTGCACATTTACTGAAAATGATACATCTGAATAACCGTCTTTTCCCTGTCTTTTAACTGTTACTAATAAAGTATCGCCATCAGCGCACTGATATAGTTTCTCACTAAACTGCTGAATTGTCAAAATACTTTGTCCATTAATTGCACTGATTACATCACCCGCCTGTAATCCTGCATAATAAGCTGGTGAGTCAATATCAATATTAGAAATGTATACACCATTTGGAAGATTATATTTTGCCGTAAGCTCATCTGTAACATTCTGACCTGTAATTCCACAATACATAACTCCATGATGATTAATCATTGTCTCAAGCTGCCCCTTGAGGTCTGATATTCCCATAAACTTACCAGATGCTTCTGATGATGATTTTGATATTCCTACTACCTTTCCTTCTGAATTAAAAAGAATCGCGAAACCGCCTTCTGCTACAGTAATATTGGTCTCAAATATTTCATATCCGGCATCCTTAGCATACTCCGTCTTAATTCCTGCTATTGTACCATATCCGACACCCTTGACTGTTTCATATAATTTACCGGCAGCAATTACAAGGTCTCCCTGATTTACCATATATGAATTATCAAGTACAGCTATTGATAATGAATCTCTCTGTTCGCTTGTAAGTTTATTTTCACTTACACTTATTAACCCTATTCCTGTTGAATCGTCCATGCATATTATTGTAGCATCAGTCTGTACATCGTCAGAGAATTTCACAGTAAAATTACCGGCTGTTTTTAACAGTTCAGCACTTGTAAGAATAAGATAATTAGAATTAAATTCAGCTACAATCAGTCCTGCCACTTCTGTCTGGCTGTTTTCAACAGACGGAACATCTGTAACAGGCTTCTCTATATCTACCGAAACCAGACATTTCTTGACACTTTCAACTTTCGTACGGAGTGTTGTCATAGCTGCTTCATAATTTTCTTTTAAATCATTCTCAGTCAGCGTATCAGCATATTCTCCGCTTTTGGTCTCCGCAAATATATAGTTATCCTTCTGGATATACACTACATTTTTATCCTTATTCTTCTCGTCTATCTTCTTCTGAAGCATAGGATACAGAAACACCATGAACACTATTGCCGCTGCCATTATTGACACTGCAAAAAGCATAACTTTTCCTATTCTGATAAGCCACTTATATTTCTTGGCTGGATGAAGAACAACCTTTTCTGTATACAGGTCATACTTTTCCTTATCCTCTTCTTTAGTTCCCATTTCGAACTCCTTATATAATTTTTCGTCTCTTATAAATACAATTATATCATAGTTATATTACGATTATGAACAATTTATGACTTGCATGTAAATATTTATAAGCAAAATATAGTTTTTTTGCCTTAAATGCTGTAAACTTATAGCGTATGAAAAGATTGTATTTAGTTTTTGGAGGTCTTTCGTGAATAAGAAATCTTTATCCACTTTGGAATTTTATAAAATTACCGACCAGCTTGTTTCATATGCATGCTGTGACGGAGCTAAGAAAATACTTCGTAACTTAAAGCCTATGACTGATATAACAGACATCAACTTACGTCTGGATGAGACTAATGATGCGCTTTCAAGAATTTTCCAGAAGGGTTCTGTTGATTTCAGCCAGACTAAAGATATACGCGCTTCTGTGGCAAGACTCAAGGTAGGAAGTTCCCTTAATATATCAGAGCTTCTTAATATAAGTGCCCTTCTTTCATGTGCAAAGCATGTTAAGGATTATTATGAGCATCGTGAGGATTCCATATCAGGTATGCTTGAAAACCTTGCAACAGTTGATGCACTTAATTCCCAGATTAAGAAATGTATTATCTCTGAAGATGAGATAAGTGATGACGCAAGCGCCAACTTAAGAAACATCAGAAGAAGCAAGGCTATTGCTAATGACAGAATACATTCTGAACTTAACAAGGTGCTTAATTCACCTACTTACAGAACTTACCTTCAGGATTATGTTATCACTACAAGACAGGGACGCTACTGTCTGCCTGTCAAGGCTGAATATAAATCAGCATTTCCAGGTATGATACACGACCAGTCATCTACCGGTTCTACACTCTTTATTGAGCCGGCAGCAGTTGTAAAGCTTAATAACGATATCCGTGAGTTAGAACTTAAGGAAGCAGCCGAGATTGAAGTAATTCTTGCCGACTTAAGTGCGAAAGCAGGGGAACATACAGAGGAGCTTCTATGCGATTATGAAATACTTGTTGAACTCGACTGTATATTTGCAAAGGCTCAGCTTGCAAGACATATGCATGCAAGCCGCCCGGTCATGAATACATCAGGAATTATCAATATTAAGAAGGGACGCCACCCTCTTATTGAACCACACACTGTAGTTCCTATTGATATCTATCTCGGAACAGATTTTAAACTTCTTATTATCACAGGCCCTAATACCGGTGGTAAGACAGTTTCTTTAAAGACAGTAGGACTTCTTACACTTATGGCCCAATCTGGTTTATTCATTCCGGCTCTTGACCATTCAGACATTGCCGTATTTAAGAACATTTACGCTGATATCGGTGATGAGCAGAGTATTGAACAGAGTTTAAGTACATTTTCATCGCACATGACTAACACTGTTAAGATTCTTAAAGAAGCTGATGAGAACTGTCTTGTACTCTTTGATGAGATTGGTGCAGGAACTGACCCGACAGAAGGTGCTGCTCTTGCAATCGCAATTCTTAACGACCTTAAAATGCGTGGTGTCACAACAATGGCAACAACACATTACAGTGAAATCAAGCTTTACGCACTTTCTACTGATGGTGTTGAAAATGCAAGCTGTGAGTTTGATGTTGAATCACTCCGTCCAACTTACAGGCTGCTTATAGGAATTCCGGGAAAGAGTAACGCATTTGCAATCTCTAAAAAGCTTGGTCTTCCTGACTATATTCTCTCCGATGCATCAGAGAGACTTAATGCAGAAGATGTACATTTTGAAGATATCGTATCTGACCTTGAACACGCAAGAATCTCTCTTGAGAAGGAACAGGCTGAGGTTGAAAACTATAAGGCTGAGATTGCTTCTCTTAAAGAAAAGCTTCAGGCTAAGAATGAGAGGCTTGATGAAAGAACTGACAACATTATCCGCAAAGCCAATGAACAGGCTGCTGCCATCTTAAGGGATGCCAAGGATTTTGCAGACGAGACTATCAAAGCCATGAACAAGCACGGAATGACAGTTGCAGAACTTGAGAAGCACCGTACTGCTGTCCGTGAGAAGATGAACAAGAATCAGGCAAAGTTAAAAGTAGAGCCTGCCAAAGTTAAAGCACACAAGGCCCATGATATATCTGAATTTAAGACCGGCATGCATGTACGCGTTCTTACTATGAATGTTATCGGTACTGTTTCTGCAATCCATCCTACCAGGAAACAGGTTACTGTTCAGGTAGGTGCATTAAGCACGAAGATTGACATTAAAAATCTGGAGATTCTTTCAGGATATAAAGAGCCTAAGGAAACACCTTCCAAGGCTCCGGGCGGTTCCGGTAAGATTAAGATGAGCAAGTCAGCCGGAATATCAACTGAGATTAATCTTCTCGGCTGCACAGTGGACGAGGCTGTTGCCCGTCTTGACAAATATCTTGACGATGCTTACATTGCCAAGATTCCGCAGGTGCGTATCGTTCATGGTAAAGGAACCGGTGCATTAAGAAACGGTGTTACCACTTATCTTCGCGGTGTACCATATATCAAGAGCTTCCGCCTCGGTGAAATCGGTGAAGGCGATGCTGGTGTAACTATTGTTGATTTCAAATAATTATTATTGGGGGAAATTATTATGGCATCTAAACAGCGAATACTTATTGTAGATGATGATGAGAATATTGCAGAACTTATCTCACTCTATCTTACTAAGGAATGTTATGAAACAAAGATTGTATATGATGGAGAGTGTGCTCTTTCTGAAATTCCCGTATTCAAGCCTAATCTTATACTTCTGGATTTAATGCTTCCGGGCATGGACGGTTATCAGGTATGTCGTGAAGTCAGAAAGAATAATAATGTTCCTATAATCATGTTATCAGCCAAAGGCGAAACATTTGACAAAGTATTGGGACTTGAGCTTGGTGCAGATGACTATATTATCAAGCCTTTCGAAACTAAGGAGATGGTTGCCCGTGTAAAGGCTGTACTTAGAAGATATCATTTACCTCAGAGTGCTGGTGTTGATTCTTCTAATGCCAAATGTGTCAATTACCCTGACCTCTCTATCAACCTCGACAATTATTCTGTTAATTATATGGGTAAAAATGTTGAAATGCCGCCTAAGGAACTTGAACTTTTATATTTCTTAGCTTCTGCTCCTAACCAGGTATTCACAAGAGAACAGCTTCTTGATAATATCTGGGGATATGAATACATCGGTGACACAAGAACTGTGGATGTCCATATTAAGCGAATCCGTGAAAAAATCAAGGATCATGCACACTGGAATATTGAGACAGTCTGGGGCATCGGATACAAATTCGTAACTAAATAAAAAGGGCAGGATAAGGAGGCTTAATATTGAAGGGCTTAAGTACACTGGGGAAGCACATTTTTTTATATATAGCTATATCCATTATAGGATTTATTATTGTATCTACTGTATGTTATAAAATTGATTACAAACGCATATACAGCTATTATTCAGACAGATATATCTTCAGGCCAATGAAATAGCCAATGAATATGCTCTTGAATATTTCAGTGAAACAAGACTCCGCTCCATAGAACTTGAACTTCATTCTGTATCTGTGCTTAATGACACGCGTATTATTTTTATAACTCCGTCAGGTGATGTCATTCTTGATACTAACGACAGCACTAAAGATAAAAGCATATGATGAAAAGATATTGTATTCTATTGAAGATTTTGACTATGGAGACCTTCACGGAAAACATGATATACTCTGGAATTTTTATAATTTGTTAAATGAACCTACACTGAGTGTTTTTGCTCCAATATCTAACTCTTTTGAAATAAAAGGTTATGTTGTAATTAATATTCCTGATTCTGTAATCATAGACAGGGTTTATGATACTTTTAACACTAACTACCTTACACTTATTATCACCCTTTTCCTTTCAGCTTCTTTCCTCGGATTGTATTTCATTCAGGTTCATAAGCCAATCAAGGAAATCACAAAGGCAACAACTGAATATGGTAAAGGTAATCTTTCTTATCATATCAAGCCAATGCTTAATGACGAAATAGGACGACTTGGAATGTCACTTGACTATATGGCTTCCCAGCTTAATGAATCTGATAAGTTTCAGCAAAAATTCTTATCAAACATTTCTCATGATTTCAGGTCACCTCTTACATCAATTAAAGGCTACTTAGAGGCAATACAGGACGGAACCATTCCTCCTGAAATGCTTGATAAATATATCGGTATCATGCTTTTTGAGACAGAACGTCTTACTAAGCTGACCAGCAACATACTTACACTTAACGAACTGGATCCTAAATCTGTCCGCCTTGATATAAGTGTATTTGACCTTAATTCTATAATCCGCCATACTGTTGAAACATTTGAAGGAACATGCAAGAAAAAAGGCATTAAATTCAATATAACATATGCCAACAGCATACAAAATGTCAAGGCTGATAAAGGCAGAATACAACAGGTAATTTACAATCTTATTGACAATGCAATTAAGTTCAGCAAGGACAGCTCATATATTTATATTACCGTAAAAGAAAAGGGTGAGAAAGCCCAGATATCCATTAAAGATACCGGATGCGGAATTGCCAAAGAAGATATTGATAAAATCTGGGACAGATTCTACAAGTCAGATTCTTCAAGAGGCCGTGATAAGAAAGGTTCGGGACTTGGTCTCTCAATAACCAAGGAAGTTATCCAGGCACACGACGAGAACATTGATGTTGTAAGTACCGTCGGAGTTGGAACAGAATTCATATTCACACTTGAACTCGCAAAATAAAAACACACGGACATGAAATTTTGTGTCCGTGTGTTTTATTATACTTATAACTATTCTTTCCAGTTAAGTCTGTGAAGATGTCCCTCACAGTTCATATGCGAAAAATTATGTTGGCGGAGTGCCTCATATAAAATAATAGCCACAGAATTAGAAAGATTAAGCGATCTTATATCACCTATCATCGGAATTCTGATACATGTATCCTCATTATCTACAAGTATCTCCTCTGGAATTCCTGCACTTTCCTTTCCAAACATTATATAACAGTCATCCTCATAATTAACTTCTGCATATGTCTTGTGTGCCTTTGTTGTCGCCATATATATCTTTGCACCGGGATTCTTCGTCAGAAAATCATTGTAATCATCATACACTGTTACATCCAGCTTATCCCAGTAATCAAGACCTGCCCTCTTTAACATCTTATCATTAATCTGAAATCCTAATGGTCCTATAAGATGGAGTCTTACGCCTGTTGCCACACATGTTCTTCCTATATTACCGGTATTAGCCGGCATCTCTGGTTCATGTAAAACTATATTCAACATATCTTCTGTCCTTATCAGTCACCTTTTACTGCAATATCTAACTCTAATATAAGATCATCATTACATGACATTGGTATACATATATTCTTGGCATATGACTGCGATATCTTCATTGCACCACGGCATACTGTAGGTGGTGTAATATCAATTCCGATTCCTTTAGTAGAAAGAATTGTTGCTGCATTACCCATTATCATATTACCAAGTTCACTTATTGCGCTCATAGCCATATCATCAAGCTCCGGCACAGGCATTCCCATCATCATTCCTGATGCAACCTGACATGCCTTAGGTGTCGTGAATGAAATCATTACCTGACCTCTCATTTCACCTGTAACACCAATCATTATAATAACTGAATCACTCTGGAATTCAGTAGTCTTTACATATGGTCTGCCTATCTTCATTTCCATCTGACAGGCGTCACGCATAATTGTACTGGCTGCCATCAGAAAAGGATTGATATGGTCAACATTAATCTCTGCCATATTTCTTATTCTCCTTACCTAAGTGTATTGATAAACTTTTCTATTCTCTCAAGTCCTTCTTTAAGATTGTCAATAGAATATGCATATGATATTCGTAAAAATCCCTCTCCACAGTCGCCAAATGCCGTTCCCGGTACTACAGCCAGCTTCTGTTCCCTAAGCAGCCTGTTAGCAAACTCATCAGATGTGAGTCCAAATTTCTTGATTGACGGAAATACATAAAATGCCCCAAATGGCTCAAAGCAGTCAAGCCCCATCTCTTTAAATGCATGCATAAGATATCTTCTTCTCTGGTCATAAGCCTCAACCATCTTATTAACTTCCATATCGCAATTCTTAAGAGCCTCAATAGCAGCAAACTGGCTGTTAGTAGGTGCACACATAATTGCAAACTGATGAAGCTTCGTCATCTGGCTTATAATCTCTTTAGGACCGCAGGCATATCCCAGTCTCCATCCTGTCATTGCAAATGCTTTGGAGAAACCATTTATAACTATTGTTCTCTCCTTCATTCCCGGCAGGCTTCCTATTGAACAATGCTCTCCCTTATATGTAAGAGCAGAATATATCTCATCTGATATAACAAATATATCCTTCTCAATTATAACAGGTACAAGTTCTTCAAGCTCTTCCCTTGTCATAATAGCACCTGTAGGGTTATTAGGGAATGGCATAACAAGAACTTTTGTCTTATCTGTTATGCTTGCTAACAGTTCTTCCTTAGTTAGCTTGAATTCATTCTCTTCCTTTAATTCAATAATTACCGGCTTGGCATCAGCCATAATTGCACATGGAAGATACGATACATAACTTGGCTGTGGTATAAGAACCTCATCACCCGGATCGCACATGCATCTTAATGCTACATCAATTGCCTCGCTTCCACCAATTGTTACAAGCACTTCTCTCATAGGATCATAATGAAGATCCATCTTTCTTGCAAGGTAATTGCATATCTCTTCTCTTAATTCCTTAAGACCTGCATTAGATGTGTAAAATGTTCTACCTTTCTCAAGGGCATATATCCCCTCTTCTCTTACATTCCACGGAGTATCAAAATCAGGTTCGCCTACTCCTAACGAAATTGCATCAGGCATCTCGCTTACAATATCAAAGAACTTCCTTATTCCTGATGGCTCTATGCCTGTTATTTTCTGTGATAATGGGTTTCTCATGGTGTAATCAGCATCCTTTCGTCTTTAGCCTCGTCCTCTATTATTGTTCCGTAGTCCTTATATTTCTTAAGTACAAAATGTGTTGATGTACTAAGGACTGAATCTAATGGTGCGAGTTTCGCCGCGACGAACTGAGCCACTGACTTCATGGATTTACCCTCTATAATAACTGTAAAGTCAAAACCGCCTGACATAAGATAAACTGATGTTACCTCATCGTACTTATAAAGGCGTTCTGCTATACTGTCAAAACCTAAACCTCTCTGTGGAGTAACCTTAACCTCGATAAGTGCTGTTACTTTCTCTTCGCTTGTCTTATCCCAGTTAATGACCGCATTATATCCGCATATAATATGTTCTTTTTCCATATCCGCGATTTCATTGGCGACCTCTGCTTCTGAATAGCCAAGCATAATAGCCATCTCCTTAAGGTCTATCCTTCCATTCTTCTCAAGAACATCAAGAATTTTCTCTCTCATAACGCAATCCTCCTGATTATTATATAAATCTATATATCTCATCCTGTTCCGGAAGCCCTAAAAAACGGTCTTCCTCAGAATTATGAATTATCCTGTCGTTGCCACTGGTAACCTTTCCAATAACAGCAGCCTCAATACCATTCTGGTGTAACATATTAATAATATCACATCCATTTTCACATGTCATTAACAAACAGCCCATTGAATCCAATATATATGGATTAATATTAAATAATTCACATATTTCAATAATTTCCTGCTTCACAGGAATCTGTCTTAAATCAACTTCAAGCCCCACACCTGAATATTCTGCCATATCCCAGAGTGCGCCAAATATTCCACCCTCAGAAACATCATGCATGGCTCCCACTTTACTTTCCTTCATAAAAAGTTCCGCTTCTTTTGCTACAAGCAGCTGTGATTCATCGTCAAGTGCCTTATCAATTATATCCTCTGGATATACCTTAAGTATCTCATCCCTCTTACAGTCTGTCAGTGTTCTTATACCACTCATGCCTATATGCTTTGTAACAACAATATCCTGTCCGGCTTCAGCCTTATGCTGCATTCTTTCCTGATGTCCAATTGCAGTAACAGATACTACCGGAGAATTAACCTTATCAGTAACTGTCGTATGGCCTCCTGCGATACCTACGCCTGCAACACAGCATTGTCTGTCAAGCTCCTTTATAATCTCTTTGAGACGGATTTCCCTTGACTTCTCATCAATCATAACAGTATCCATAATACAATCTGCCACGCCACCCACAGCACTTATATTATTCACAGCGCGGTAAACAGCCCAGTCACCTGTTGCCACTGATGCTAACACAGGCTTTTCCTGATTATTTATATGCGCAGCATCCTGTCCATATGCAGGTTTAACAGTATTACCTCTTTTCCCAAGCAGCTTAAAAACTGATCTGCCTAAGATTGTATCTGATATTTTGCCTTTTTTCATAACATTTGTCTCTCCAAAAATGTTGCATTAAATGAATATTAATTCTATACTCTTATATAGATTCTTTCTTGAATCACACGACTAAGGGATAAGATATGCTACCATTGGAACAACCATTGCAACGATAAGTATCAGAATTAATATTGCTGTGAACCATCTCTTAGTTTTCTTATTATTAAAATTAATCATAATTACCTCCACACAATATAACAGCGGGGTTTACACGAAAAGGAATAACATTCATGCATTTTATACTGCCATATTTTATTATACTTCTGATTGTCCTTCAATTTGCCATTAAAAAAGGCACACGGAACCACAAAGCAAGAAATGAAGAATTTCTTGACCGTGAGGCAAAAGCGAATCAGGTTCGCCGTAAAGACATCAGTAATCTTAATTATATATCAATTTCTGACAATCTGCCACTAATTAATTCAGGTAATGAAACATTTGACAGATTAATGTCACAAGATTCCCGTATGAAGCGGGCATATGATACACTTCAGTCACTTAAAGGTAAGAAAATACTTAATCTTACCGGAATAAGTAACACAGATCTTAAGTTATCTTATGGTGTTGCTAATCTGAATGACCTTACAGAATATGATGATAATTTCACAACACTTGTAAAAGCAATCGCTTTAATAGGACATAATCTTCTTGAACATAAAGATATTGAAGATGCCACCACATTCCTTGAATACGGCATATCCATTAAAAGTGATATATCATCTAATTATATAGACCTTGCCATCATATATGCATCAGGTGACGGAAAAGACCAGATTGCTGTTTTAAAAGAACAGGCATTAACATTAAAAAGCCTTTCCCGCGATTCAATTGTATCACAGCTTGATGCAATAATGAAAAAATAGCACAGCATGGAATCATTTTCCATACTGTGCTATTATTGTATCTATCTGTCTCGAAGCCATGCTTTTAGTCATTTCTTCCATAGGAATCTCCAGCTTTATATTATGCTTTTCTACAAGAGCTGTAAGATATCTTTTCTGCGGGGGAGTTATTGGTGAATCCTTTTTTACCGAATACACAAGCTTTGTCGTGCTGCTGAAGCCTTCATCATCAGGCTTTATCTCTTCCAACTTCGCATATAACATACTCGCACTAACTGCATCGTCATATGCCCTGTGCGACCTGCCCGGATCTATATTAAAATACCCGCATAAAAACGAAAGACTCTTGTGTTCCACTTCCGGCAGAATCCTTCTGGCTAACTTCAATGTATCAATCCCATCATCATTGATAGTAAGACCATTATTAACTGCCGCCTTTTTTAGAAAACTAAAATCAAATATAACATTATGACCTAATACAGGCCAGTCACCTATGAACTCTGTTATTTCACTTATAATATCCTCTATTCGTGGTTTACCTGTAAGTTCCTCATTATGTATCCCTGTAAGCTCTGTTATTCTATCACTTACAGTTATTCCCGGATACACAAGCTCAGAGTACTTCTGTGTTATATTTCCAGCCTCTACTCTTGCCATTCCAACTTCAATAATTCTGTCTACAGCCGGATTAAGACCTGTAGTCTCAATATCCAGCGCAACATATCTGTTAATCATCGCTTTCTCTCTTTCAGGTACACTCTTCCTATATAATCTCCTATAATAGCAAGGAAATTCATGTCACTCTCTGCCCATTTCTTATCAAGCTTAAATCTTCCATAAGAAATAATATTGTTATTCTTCTTAATATCTCCACCAATAATGTACTGGACAGCCTGAACAATTCCGTATTCAGAATACACTTTATATACTGCCGGAGCCTTTGTTTCAAAAAAGTTGATGTTATCTATTACAAATATGCCATCTTCCCTAAAGTTGGGAATATAATTATCTTCCTTGAAAAAGCTTCCGTCATCATCTGTCATACGCTGGTCACCATACAGGATATGCTTTGTCAGCTCAGTTCTGTCATATATTGCAATAGTATTAACATTAAATGCTACTGCCACAATATCTATCAGTTCCTTTCTTCTTGCGTCATCAGCTTCCTTGTATTCCCTGATAATGGTATTAACAATCTCCATCTTATGGTACTTGTAAAACACTTTATCATTAAGATCAACAATCCTTCCCATCCCATATACATATTCCCTATGAATATCCTCATGATAAATGATATATCTGTCCTTTCCTTTTTCTTTAGCAAGGTAAAGAACCTTATCAGCTATCTTAAATAATTCATCATAACTCTTGGCATCATTAGGATAAGTTGCTGAACCAATCGAACATGTAATCTTAATATTACGTGGATCATCATGATACAGCCATTTTGTATTATTACGTATTGTTCTTAAAACATTCCTTATACCCTCGTTATCATTAAGTCCTTCCATAATGATAAACATCTCATCTCCGCCAATTCTGCCACACAATCCTCTGCTTCCAACTGCATCTCTTAAGATATCTGCAACCTTGCAGAGAACCTCGTCACCAAACATATGTCCATATGTATCATTAATAGTCTTAAAATCATCAACATCAATAATAGCAATTGTTACAGTATGTCCCGGCTGTGAATCTATCAGCTTTCTTACATAATCAGTAATAGCGCGCTTATTAAGCAGATCTGTACCAGGATCTTTCATATCAGATATTATATTGAGTTCTTCAATTACATGATTATCTGAACTCTCAAGTATTATAATAGTACATATAACGATACTGTTCCATATTCATCAACAATCGTATTACCTCTTGCAAGACATTTATCCAGTCTTCCAAGCTTATTAAGAGTATTGATAGTAATCTCCCGCTTGAATAACTTCTCACCATTAGCAAGTGCCTTGCAAAATCCATCAAGTTCTTTTACCTCATTCAGCCCAAGTGCATCAGTCTTTATCTTATCTTCTTCCCATGCATTTAATGTTCCACGGTAAAAAGACAAAGTCTGGTGTCCATCTGATGTCATAAATATATTAAAGTCATCATTAAGAATATCATAAGAAAACAGGACATTCTCACACATGCCAAGATAGCTAGAATATCTCTTAATCTGCGAATTAAGGTTATCTATCTGTGTAGTAATTAATGCGGCATCAATAATATTAATTTCATACATATGACCTCTTGTCTCAGATACACCGCCATCTGTAATTCTTGTAAGCATCCAGTGATATTCGCCTGTCTGATATAACATTCTTACAACAATATACTTACCAGAATCAGCATAATCTTTTAATGCTTCTGTGAATCTGCTGACATCGTCAGGGTGTATATATCTTGTATATATGAAAAATGCATCATTACCTGAAATCGTTTCAAAATTTTCATCTGCTGTTACAATTGACATTGTTTCATCAATAAGAATGTCTGAATTAACAATATCATTAACAGTCTCAGTTTTAAACAAATCTACCATAGCTTAAACCCCTGTTTTATAATTAATAGTGTCTCTCCCTATATCATCTGAACTCATCAGGATGTTTCTTAACATATTCCTCATACAGATCCGGCCTGTATTTTTTAGTTCTTTCAAGTGACTTCTCATGTCTCCATTTTTCAATATTGGCATGATGTCCTGATAAAAGAACCTCAGGAACCGATTGTCCATTATAGTCTGCTGGTCTTGTATATTGCGGATACTCAAGCAGTCCATCCGAAAAACTCTCCGTCTCAGCTGATTCCTCGTTATTAAGTACACCCGGAACCAGCCTTGAAATAGTATCTATAACTACCATTGCCGGAAGTTCTCCACCTGTAAGAACATAATCACCGATTGACACATAATCTGTTACTATATTCTCAAGTGCTCTCTCATCAATACCTTCATAATGTCCACACAAAATGACAAGATTGTCTTCCTTTGCGAAATCTTCTGCCATCTTCTGTGTAAATGTATATCCCTGCGGTGTCATATATATAACACGCGGTCTTTCACCTATATTCTTAACGATATCCTCATAGCAGTCACATACCGGACCAGCCTCATGACCATTCCGGCACCACCACCATAAGGATAATCATCAACCTTTAAGTGCTTATCATTAGAATAATCCCTGATATCATGTGCTGTCACAGACATAACCCCCGACTTTATGGCTCTGCCTGTAATACTTGTATTAAGCCCATCCATTATCATATCCGGGAACAATGTCATAACATGAAAATTCATTATTTAACTACTCCTGCAATTCCATTAAGCATGAATGCATAATATCCACTCTTAAGATTATATCCACTGTCTGTATAAGATGAACCAAAATAACCTGTTCCGTCCTTATACGCAGACGCAACATCAATATAAGTTATTCCCAGAGAAGAAGCATTCTCAGAGAACATATTATTAAGTGCATCTATATTAGTCTGTTTAACCTTGCTTGAAGATTCAAATCTCTTGCTTATAGGAAGAACTGAAAGAACATAAACATCTGTATTAGGAAGCTTGCTCTTTAATTCCTCTATAAATGACTTCTCATAATTATAAATATCTTCTACAGATCTGCTTCCATAGTTAAGGTCATTAATACCAACCATAATATAAACTGAATCCGGTGAATTAGATACAAATTCATCCATATAGCCTGAAAGCTTGTCACTTGTCATAGAATTAGATGCTATAACCTGTGAATCAGAAGCAAAACCAAATCCTGAAATTCCGCTTATTACAAAATCTCCGATAAACATTGCATTCTTATAATGATCAGATGATGTATTATCCTGTACTTCAGCTGTTCCTGATAACTTAAGGCTTCTGCCTACGGCTGCCTTAGTTGTAGCCTCTGTAGCTGCCTGTGTTGTCTGAACTGAAGATGTCTCCTGCTCTTTTGATGAATGTTCCTGTGTTGTCACAGGTGCAGTAGTTTCTTTATTATTATCATTATTCTTCTTATGACCGCAGTTCTTTAATACAATTGCAAATATAACAACTAAAACAACTATTACTGCAAGTCCAATAACATAATTTCTATATCTGTTCCATAGTCTCATCTTACGATTAAGACTAATCTTTGATTTATCATTATTAGATTCCATGAAAATATTCCTTTCTATTATCGATGCAACTAATTGCATTATAACATTTCAGATGTTGTTGTGCAATTATTACAAAGAAATCAATTATTACCATTTCATCTTGTGAAGAACCACGGCAGATGTCTTCCTTAAACCTATATCAAGCCATCCACTCTGAAGGTGATATCCCAGTCTGTCCGTACTGTATCCTCCGTCAAATGTGACTAAAAGCTGTTCCACATCATCATCAAATCCAAGTCCGACTTCCCACGCAGGAATCCTTGCCCTTACCTCATCATCATTATTGTTAACAATAATGATTGCCGCATCATCACTTGTAAAACGTCCATATGCAATAACATTATAAGCTGAATACAGTGATTTATATGAACCTGCTTTAAACACTTCATTTTCTTTATGCATCTTTATTACAGCCTTATGGAAATCAATCAGATCCTGATCCTCATGTCCCCACGGATAAGTCCTTCTATTATCAGGATCAGTAAAGCCGCACACTCCCGCTTCATCACCATAATATACAGTAGGAGCGCCCGGCCATGTCATCTGCATGACAACAGCTCCTTAAACACAGCCTTGTTAACATTATTATTCGCAGCTTCAGGACCTAGTGTATTGGTTCTTCCGACTGTCCTGTTAGTTCTTGTCAAGAATCTTGAATGGTCATGATTAGACAGTTCATTCATTGATATTGCAACACTCTGGCCGCCCATTCTTGCCATATTATGATGCATAGCCCCGAAGAAATAATCAGGATTACCGTATGAATCAGGTCTTGCCTCATCACTGTGCTTTTCCATTCCTGTAAGGAACCATGTAACAGGCTCCATAAAAGCATCATAATTCATAATGGTATCCCATTCATCACCCTGCAGCCATTCATATGAATCACCATAATGCTCTGCAAGAATAACAGCCTCCGGATTAGCCTTCTTAACCTCTTCTCTGAATCTCTTCCAGAAATAATGGTTATATTCAGGACTGTAGCCTAAGTCAGCCGCCACATCAAGTCTCCATCCATCAACATTATAAGGCGCAGAAACCCATTTCCTGCCGATAGATAGAATATATTCTTCAAGCTCTTTAGAGCCCTCATAATTAAGCTTAGGAAGTGTATCATGTCCCCACCAGCCGTCATACGAATTATTATCAGGCCACTGGTTTGAATAAAACTTAAAGAAATTGTGGTATGGACTTTCATACCTTTCATAAGCTCCCGGTGCATATTCATCTGCACTGTCTCTGTAAATGTGTTCCTTATCCAGCCACTTGTTGAATGAACCACAGTGGTTAAACACCCCATCTATAATAACCTTCATGCCTCTTGAATGAATTTCCTGCACAACCTTTGCAAAAAAATCATTGCTAGCCTCAAGGTTCGACTTTCTTGTAACTCTGCTAATATATCTCGTCGCATGGGTATTATCAGTGTCACCCTCTCTCAGCACTTCTCCTTCATCGTCCACAATTACGCCAAAATGTGGGTCAATATAGTCATAGTCCTGTATATCATACTTATGATTAGAAGGCGATACAAATAACGGATTAAAATATATAACCTCAACTCCTAATTCCTGTAAATAATCAAGCTTATCAAGCACACCCTTAAGGTCGCCTCCATAAAACTCTCTTATTCCCATCTGTGCAGGATACTTATTCCAGTCCTTAACCTGACAGACATGCTCTCCTATATAGTTATATTCATCATCAAGAACATCATTGCTTTTATCACCATTGCAGAACCTGTCAACAAATATCTGGTACATAACAGCACCCTTTGCCCATGCAGGTGTCTTAAAACCTGGTGTAATCTGAAAATTGTAATATGGATTAAGGTCTTTAATTGCCCCAATCTGGTTGTAGTAACACACCGTCCTGCCAAGTTCAACCTTGAAATAGTAATATACCTTATCTGTTCCAACATTAATCTTCGCTTCATAATAATCAAACATGCTCTCAGACTTCACTCTTGTCATAACATGTTCAACATTATCAACAACAAGATATGCTTTATCTACATTGTATCTGCCCGTACGCAGTCTGATAGTTACCTCATCCCCCGGCATAGGCTCAGCCGGACTTCTATAGCTTTCCGTAACATCCGAAAACAACGCTCTTGGATGAAGTGTTGGTCTTGCACTGCACATATAAAAAAGTCTTTTTTCCCAGGCAGCTAAGTTTCCTATTTCCTCGGTTATTCTCATAGAGAATCCTCCTTAGCATATACTATTCTGATTTTATATCTAAAAGTACATTTTAGCAAGCAAAAAGGATTTTTACGTAGCAAAAAAGGCAGCCATGGGGTGACTGCCTTTTTCAGAGAAGGTATTTCTTTTCGATAAGCATTACTGCTTTATCTATAATGTATTGGGGGTTTTTACATTGATTATAATATCTTATTTCCCTCAATAAGTGTTCACAAACTTAATAAAATTTATTCAAAAGTTTTGTGCATTTTTACTAATCAATTGTTTCTGTAACACTATAAACAGCATCATCAGTATTATTATCATTAAAAAGTGCCTCAAATTCTTCTCTTGTAACTTTCTCTTTTTCAAGAAGAAGCTGTGAGCTCTTCTCTAAAACATCCATATGATCAGAAATTATCTTCTTAGCCTGTGCGTAGCAGTCATCGATGATGCTCTTAACCTCTTCATCAATTGCTGTAGCAATATCCTCTCCATATGGTCTTGTATGTGCAAGATCTCTTCCGATGAATACCTCATCCTCATCACTGCTTGCATAATTGATAAGGCCCAGTCTGTCTGAGAAGCCGTACTTAGTAACCATATCTCTTGCTGTTGCTGTTGCCTGCTTGATATCCTGTGACGCACCTGTTGTAATGTCATCAAAGATAAGCTCCTCTGCAACTCGTCCACCAAGGCTTACAATAATATTCTGCAACATCTTGCCCTTAGTGTTAAACATTTCATCCTTTTCAGGAAGTGGCATTGTGTAACCTGCCGCACCCATTCCTGTAGGAATGATAGAGATAGTGTGTACAGGTCCGACATCAGGAAGCACATGGAAAAGAATTGCATGACCTGATTCATGGTATGCTGTAATCTTCTTCTCTTTCTCTGATATAATCTTGCTTCTCTTCTCAACACCGATTCCAACCTTAACAAATGCATAGTTGACATCAGCGTTAGTAATGAACTTTCTCTTGCTCTTAGCCGCATTGATAGCAGCTTCATTAAGGATATTCTCAAGGTCTGCCCCTGTAAATCCTGCTGTAGTTCTTGCAAGACTCTCAAGGTCAACATCATCACCTAAAGGCTTCTTTGCTGCATGAACATTAAGAATCTCAAGACGTCCTCTGACATCAGGTCTTCCTACAACTACCTTTCTGTCAAAACGTCCCGGTCTCAATATAGCGGGATCAAGAATATCTACTCTGTTAGTAGCAGCCATCACGATAATTCCTTCATTAACTCCGAAACCATCCATCTCAACAAGCATCTGGTTAAGAGTCTGCTCTCTTTCGTCATGTCCGCCGCCCATACCTGTTCCTCTTCGTCTTGCAACGGCATCAATCTCATCAATAAATATGATACAAGGTGCATTCTTCTTTGCTTCCTCAAACATATCCCTTACTCTTGATGCACCTACACCAACAAACATTTCAACGAAATCAGAACCTGATATGCTAAAGAAAGGAACGCCTGCCTCACCGGCAACAGCCTTGGCAAGTAAAGTCTTACCTGTTCCCGGAGGGCCTGTAAGAATAACACCCTTAGGAATTCTTGCTCCGAGGTTAGTATATTTTACAGGATCTTTAAGGAAATCAACAATTTCTTCAAGTTCCTCTTTCTCTTCATTAAGTCCGGCTACATCTTTAAATGTAACCTTGTTATCATCACCGCTTATCATTCTTGCACGGCTCTTGCCAAAATTCATCATCTTGGCATTACCGCCACCGCCAGCCTGTCTTGTCATCATCATCATAAGTGCCACAACAACGATAAGGCAAAGACCAAATGGCAGAATAGTTGTAAGCCATACACTGTCTCTCTTAACATCTTTCACAGCGTACTCAACATTTTTATCATCAAGAAGTTCCTGTACGGAAATGACATCAGATACATTAAGTGTATCCTTGCTTCCATCAGTAAATGTAATCGTCAGTGTACCTGTTGGAACTTCTGCGTTCTGGCTTATAACAACATTTGTAATCTTATTATCCTTTAAATCAGATACAAAATTCTTATACTTGTAGTTACTTGTTCTCTGGCTCATCTGGGCAATAACCGCCCAGATAATACCAATTATAATAATCATGAAGAAAATGCTTCCAAATCCTCCAGACCTTCTTTTCTTAGTATCCATCACTTCCTCCTTACTTAATTATGCCTCTTCGTCAAGATGTAAAACTCCTACAAACGGAAGATTTCTGTAGCTCTGGTCATAATCAAGGCCATAGCCGACAACGAATTCATCAGGAATGTTAAATCCATTATATTTAACATCAACTTCAACTTCTCTTCTTTCCGGCTTATCAAGCAGAGTACATATACATATATCTGCCGGCTTTCTCTCCTCTAACATAGGCATAAGTCTTGCAAGAGTATTACCTGAATCGATAATATCCTCAATAACAATTACATGCTCTCCCTCAATGCTCTCATCAAGGTCCTTCTTAATCTTAATCTGACCGCTTGATGATGTCCCGCTTCCATAACTTGATACCTGCATAAAATCAAACTTAACAGGTACAGTAATTCTCTTGGCAAGCTCGCATGTAAATATAATACTTCCCTTAAGAATACAGATAAGTTTAACCTCCTTACCTTCATAGTCTTTACTTATCTGCTCTCCTAGCTGTGCAATTCTTTCATTCAGCTTTTCCTCAGATATAAGGACACTGATAAATGGTTCTTTCATTGTTTCTCTCCTTTGTCAATCTTAATATTCACTCTATTGTATAGTTATTTCCAGCACATTCTTTGTTTCATCATCAATCAGGGCGCACTCACTTCTTCTTACCCCGACAGCCCATAAAACTCCCGAATCATCAGAAACAACAAGCACATTATCTCTCATATCGGCAGGTACTTTACGGTCAATGAATTCTTTTTTCAGCTTGCGCCATGTTCCCGCCCTGTTCACAACAATCCTGTCACCGTCAGTACGGTGTCTTATGCAGAGCTTTCCTTGTATTTTATCATAATCAAAGGATTTCGCATAGCAACTATTAGCGTAATTTCTGTTTTTTTCATAATTAGAATGAAGTGAAATTACAATATGCACCTTTCTTAATTCCGTCTTACCATCATTATTATAATAAATGTTTTCTTCTATGGTAATATTTTCACCTGAATTAAGTCTTTTAAGCTCCTGCGGCGTAAGTACATGTATGAGGTCCGAAGAAACCTGTGTCCGAGATGCCACATTTTTCCTGCTTATTGTGATATCCTCATACCCTTTTACCGCACACAGTCCATAACATATATCTGCACTGCTGCCAACCTGTTTTCGTATAAGCTCATCTACAGCATTCACATGAACCTTATATATATCCTTTGCTGTCTGTGTAAGTGCATGTACTGCCTTGTAGATAACTCTCTTTCTTATGACCTCATGAAGTCCTGCAAACTCCTCCCCATAAAGCCTTAAAACCACCGTATCTCCCACATATACATGCTTTTCATAAGCCTTATCAGCCTCTGCCTCAATAAAATCAAAATTCTTCTGCAGCTCCTCTGCTGCATCAGCAATATTTTCAACAGTGTGTGCATTAACCTTTTCTGTCATGTACGGAATAACAACATTTCTTAAACAATTACGCGTATAATCATTGCACAGATTCGTTGCATCAGTAACATATGGCTGGTTAAAGTCTTTAAGTACTTCTTCAACCTCAGCTCTCGTCACTGAAAGCAGCGGTCTTATAATGTTGTCCCTTACAGGTCTTATTCCACCGATTCCCTTGAGCGAAGTTCCCCTTGCAAGATTCATAAGAACCGTTTCTGCCTGATCATTCATGTGGTGTGCAACCGCAATCCTTGCATTGCATCCCTGACACTCCTCATTAAATATGCGGTAGCGTTCCTTTCTTCCTGCTTCCTCAACACTCATTCCAAGCTGCTTTGCAAGTTCTATGGCATCTATATGATATGCCGTAAATCTTACTCCCATGCGTTCACACAAGGCTCTGGCAAACTCCTCATCATCTCCTGCCTCCTGCCTTATGCCATGATTGACATGTACCGCACATAATTCTGTCTGCAGATGTTTTTTTTCAATATAGCCTTTAAGCACCATAAGCAGACATACAGAATCAGCACCGCCTGAAAGACCAATAACCACTCTTTCGCAGTCAGTAAGCATATTATTCTGTTCAATATATCTGTAAATCTTATCTATAATTTCATTCATGCGAGAATTATATTATACGTTTACATAAGTGTCAAACACTCCAAGCACCATAACTGTGCAGTCATCAAATGCCTCCATATTATGATTCTTCAGCGACTCCTCAAGAATCTTTTTGGCAATGCTTGCCGGCTTCTTTACATTTATATTATTAATAATCTCCACCATCTGTTCCTCCTTATTGACCCCTGACAGATTATCAAGCACACCGTCACTTATCATTATAATATAATTACCATCATAAAGCTTTTTAGTCGTACAATCGTAGTCCACCTGCTCTAACACTCCCATCGGAAGCGTTGTTGACTTAATAATCTCAACCCAGTTATCTCTTTTTATAAATGTGGATACCGCTCCAAGTTTAATACAGTTAATAACTCCCGCCTGACAGTCAATAATACTCATATCCATAGTTACCGGATTGTTAAATGTAGTTCCCGCAATATACGCAGAATTAATAAGATCAATCGCTGTCTTTTCCTCGAATCCCGCTTCAATGCAGTTTTCCATAAGCTCAATCACCATGCGGCTCTCTGCAAATGCCCTTTTACCACTTCCACAGCCATCTGCAATTGCTGCAACCATTTTCCCACAGTTCAGCTTCTTTAGCAGGAAGTTATCCCCACTTGTATTCTCTTCCTCTTTACATTTTCTCGCCATACCTGAAAGAATCCTGAAACGATTCTCCTGATAGAACACATACTGGTCCGGTTCTTCATTTATAATCACCCTGTTGTCCTGATTAGAAAAGAATTTTGCCTTAAATACACTGCTCACCGTTTCTCTTAATACACGCTCAGACACACACCCCTTCATAAATGTTTTTGCAGTTACAAGTATTTCACGCCTCTTTCCCTCAACCAGTTTTATATCCTTAACAGATATCCCCATTGCCATACATTTACGCTCAAATTCCCTGCGCTCCTGTTTATCCGGTGCTTTAGCATCAAGATTCATTGCAACACATTCCTCTAATATATCTGCAGCCAGAATCAATTGTCTTTTAAAACCCGTCTGCTTCTGATTAGTTTCTCCATATGCATCTCCAAGATTTCTGAATGTTCTGGCTGTTTCCTGCAGACGGTTAATAGTATAAGTATATCCGGCATCTTTATATGTATTTTTCATTCATATCCACTTCCTTTCCGGCACTACACCAATGTGAAGTATATATGACTGCTTATAAATAAAATGTCGAAGCATGAAAGATTCAAAAAATCTTCCAGCTCCGACATAATATTTGGTATGAATTTTACTTGTTATTAGGCTTAAACACCAGTTCGTCAGGATATATAAGCCCGAATTTATTCTTGGCAATCTCCTCAACGAACTTCTTTGTCTTGACATATTTCTCATATTCAGACAATTCATCACTTCTTTTATTCTCGTCATCAATCTTGGATTGTAACTCTGTAATCTGAGCCTGATAATCAGCATTCTTTTCTTCCAGTCCTGCCTTGCCTCTCCACAGAACAACGCCAAGTGCCACGACAACAATAATTGCAATAATCATTCCTGCCAACGTTGACCTTCTCTGCTTCTTAAGCCTTTCTGCACGCTCTCTTCTAGATTCTAATTTCATATATTCCTCACCCTTGTGCTTCCTTCTTACCCATATCTTTCCTGCGTTTCATATACATTTTAAGGCTTCTTACTGGTATTGTAATAATACGCACCACATTTTTCAATATAAAACATGCCGGTTTTAGTAAAAATTTTATAATTCTTACAGACCACCGTATATAAAACCTGCTTAAAAACTTAAAATACAGAAATGCCCCCACAGCAATTCCCATAATTATGAATCCGCGGATAATTCCGTCTGCAACCTTAAAGCACATGACAAATACACTTAATCCGGCATATATTCCATATATAATATCTTCCACACTCATAAAAACAACTGTTTTATGCCGTACAATTCGTCTGAAAGCCCTTATATTATCGTATATCCATGCAAGCAGAACACCATTAAAGAAGCTTACCACAAGTGCATAAAGCTCCCAATATATAATCTCATTAATCATCGAAGAAGCCTGCTCATGAACGAATCCTGTTTATTCTTCATGCCAGCCTCCGAATAACATACAGAATCCACTCTGCCATCAAGGTCTAATTCACCCTTCTCGACAGAAAGCCTGTTAACATGCAGTCCTTCACCTTTGATTGTAATATGCCCATAATCAGATTCAAGTACAACCTTAACCGGATCAAATGACACTACATCTGTTATTCCTGTAAAATCAATTCTTTTCCTGTCCTCCATATTCAGCCTGTGTGGACGCTTCACCCTTACCTTTTCCTCCATATACCCTCCTTATAGACATTCCGTTATATGAGAATATATGCATGACCACAATATATGATTACAGGTACTTTGAATTAAAGATATTCAAACATTTCCTTTGCTTCTTCTTTCTTAACAGTATCCTTGACATCTGTAACCCTTGCTCTTACATTCTTGTTACCAAACTGGATTTCAATAATGTCTCCGACTTTAACATCATAAGATGCCTTCACAACCTTGTCATTAACCATTACTCTTCCTGCATCACATGCATCGTTGGCAACAGTCCTTCTCTTTATAAGTCTTGATACTTTTAAATATTTATCTAATCTCATGTTCTTCTCCTTAACCCATAGGTAAATCCAGCCTGCTATCCCTGCAGTACAATCAGTCCGCCTTAAGCCATCTACGATTCCATGTGCTTTCCTAAAAAGTTAGCTGCCGTCTTTACCATTTTCTTTTCATTATCTGTAAACTTTGGCTTCATGTCAATAGACATCATAAGCACAGTACCTAAAACATCTCCCTGACATATTATCGGATACATAATTTCCTGCTTAAACTGCGCCTCATCAGTGACTTTCACAAAGCCATCCTCTCCTTCACCTGCAGCAATGGTACATCTTCCCTCCATTGCCTGATTAAGCTCCTTTGTGACAGGCTTATTCATCAGATTCTTCTTATCGTCACCTGATGCAGCAATAACCTGTTCCCTGTCAGTTATACATACTGTCATTCCGGTCGCATCTGACAGTGATTCTGCATATTTTCCTGCAAATGTGCTAATATCCCCTATTGGTGAATATTTTTTCAAGATAATCTGCCCCTCGGCATCCGTAAATATCTCCATCGGGTCAGTCTCCCTTATATGAAGTGTTCTTCTTATCTCCTTTGGAATGACAATTCTACCTAAATCATCTATCCTTCTTACAATTCCTGTAGCTTTCATATTAATAATTCCTCCCGATTCTTACATACTTTCCATAATTTATAATGTATGGGTAGTATGTGGAAAACAGGAAGAATTATGCATCTCATGTAATGATTTTTCATATGG
>QRVH01000150.1 GCA_003458705.1 Eubacterium sp. AF22-9
ACTGGGGTGAAGTCGTAACAAGGTAGCCGTATCGGAAGGTGCGGCTGGATCACCTCCTTTCTAAGGAAGAAAAAGTAAAGGTTGTCTTTCTATTGAGTCATCAAGGATGACTACTTTGATTGCCGAAGGCAGTCGCAGTCAGCGGAATATCTGCTGATGAGCGCAGACCGTCCCGAGCGAAAGCGAAGGGGATAAGGCAAGCGAAGCACAGATATGAAGCTTCTGGTGGCGATACGCTTAGGGGAAACACCCGTACACATCCCGAACACGATGGTTAAGCCTTAAGCGGCCGAAGATACTATGCTGGAGACGGTATGGAAAAATAGGTGGCTGCCAGATTACAGATGGGGTCATAGCTCAGCTGGTTAGAGCGCACGCCTGATAAGCGTGAGGTCGGAGGTTCGAGTCCTCTTGACCCCACTTAACTGGAAACAGTTAAACAGATGTAACATACATCAAGAAGAAAACTTAAGACCTATAAAACATTTTGATTCTTTGAAAGAAGAAGCTTAATGGGGGTATAGCTCAGTTGGGAGAGCACCTGCCTTGCAAGCAGGGGGTCAAGGGTTCGAATCCCTTTATCTCCACTGTGAGT